>DCTO01000029.1:0-151 GCA_002329285.1 Ruminococcaceae bacterium UBA1438 | reverse complement strand
GAATCTCTCCAAATGCCGACAGGCATTTAAAAGCTATGCAGCAGCGTAATTTCAGCACTTTTGTGCTTCGGATATTTTTTTATGTAGAGAGATTCGAAACGAGGTTCCGAAAATGCAAAGCATTTTCGGGAGAAAGGTGCAGTGCACCTTT
>DCTO01000108.1 GCA_002329285.1 Ruminococcaceae bacterium UBA1438 | reverse complement strand
CTTCTCCTGCGGCATTGAGGCTGCAGAGGACATCATTGCTGATATTCAGCAGGCTTTAGACCAAATTTAAATCATTAAACATATATGCTTTCCCCCTCGGGGGAAGCCTTATACGGCCTGCGCCTGACGGCGCATCATATCAGGGGTGAAAAAATGTTGAAGTTAGAAAGAGGAAAATGCTGTGAAAACGGCATAAACCCAAAGGCGGTTTATGATTTCTTTAACCGCGCAGAGCTGCAAAATTTAGGTATAGACGCATTTATGCTGATTAAAAACGGCAAGGTTGTTGCGGAGGGCTACCACCCGCCATACACAAACGAAACTCCCCACGTGCTGTTTTCCTTCAGCAAATCCATTGCGGCAACCGCGCTTGGATATGCTGTTGCGGAGGGCAAGGTTGGCCTTGACGATTCCGTTTGCAAATTCTTTGGCGAATATGATAAAAACGGGAAGAACAAGGGCATAACCGTGCGCCATCTTGTTACCATGACGGCGGGCAAAATGATTGGCATGGCAAAGAACAGGCATCATAAGGACTGGATTAAAATCTTTTTTGACAGCCCCTTCATCGCAAAGCCCGGCAAGCTGTTTTTATACACAAATGATAATTTCTATATGATTTCCGCTATCGTCAGCAAGGTTTACGGCGAAACGCTGGTTGATTTCCTCTATCCCCGCCTTTTTGAGCCGCTTGGAATTGAAAAGCCCCTTTGGGAAACTGACGATTTCGGCTATGCCGTAGGCGGCTGGGGGCTTTATATGCCGATTGAGGACACGGCAAAGATTATGCTTTGCTATTCAAACGGCGGCCTTTGGAACGGAAAGCAAGTGCTGCCCAAGGAATGGATTGAGGAGGCAACCGCCTTTCAGGTTGCAACCGTTAAGAAGGGGCAGATTGACGTTACCAAGGGTTACGGCTTCGGCTTCTGGCAAACCTCCCTGCCGAATACATACAGGGCTTACGGCCTGCACGGCCAGCTTGGCTATGTGTTTAAAGACAAAAACGCCGTGCTGGTTATCAACACGGGCATTTCAAAGGACGAGCTTTTGAGCAAGGCGGTTAACGAAATGTATGAAACCCTGTGGGATGAGCCGCAGGAGGAATTTGAGCAGCCGCTTTATGATATGCTGGCTTCGCTTGACGATAAGGACGATTTGCTGGCAACGCCGCGAAACACGGAGCTTGAGCAGAAATTCAACAAAAAAATTCTGCCCACGCGCTCATCAATGTTTGCATCAATGCTTCACGCCACGATGACAACCGTGCTTAACGAGCCGACGGGGCACACGGACCGCTTTTCAATCAGCCTTGATGATGAAAACAATCTTTATCTGATGTGGAAAGAGGAAAGCTACGTTAACACCATTAAGCTTGGAATGAACAACAAATATGAATGCACGCCGGTTAACATCGGCGGGCTGAAGCTGCACGCATATGCAAAGGCATCCTGGTTTGGAAAAAGCTGCTTGTTTACGTTCGCATCGTTGAGGGCTGCCACGTGCGCAGGCTTGAATTTGATTTTTCCGATGAGGAAAGGGTGCGCATCAAAAACGATTCCTTCCCCGATATGCCAACCCTTGCCGTGCATTACATTGATTTCAGCGGCTTCCCGTTGCCGAGCGGGCTTGAGCATCTGCTGAAGAAATACGTTGCGCCGGGCGTTTTGCTTCTCGGCGAGCCGAATTTCAAAACAAAAAAGCTTCATTTCCCGAAAATAAAATAATGGCCTGACTTCCCGCTGTAAGTCAGAACCTTGTTGGCGTCAACCCTTAATGCCAATAAGAAAAAGGGCGCTTTGTTGATGAACAGAGCGTCCTTTTTTTTGCGCCCGGCTGACCGCCGCGTTATTCCATCTGCCTGCCAAGAAATGCAGCCGCAACCTGAACAAGCTTGATATCCGTTTCAGAGGGCAGTGCGCCGCCCTCCTCCTCAATCATTGCAACCGCGCCGGAAACGTCGCCCCCGTAAACGATGGGATAAACAACATTTGCCTTGCGCTCAAAGCCCTCAATTGCGTTCATCGGGGGCACATCCTTGGTTGTGATATGAATCTGCCTGTTTTCCATAAGCTCCTCAAGGCTTTTTGAAACGCGCCTTTCAAGGATTTCCCTTTTGCTGATGCCCGATGCGGCGATAACATGATCGTTATCCATAATGGCAATCGGAATGCCTCCGCTTTTGTGCAGCACCTCTGCATATTGATTGGCAAAGCTTGAAAGCTCGCCTATCGGGGAATATTTTTTAAAAATAACCTCCCCCTGCGCATCAGTGAATATTTCCAGCGGGTCGCCGCCACATATAACATTGACACCGAAAGCCTTGTCCCTTTGGTTTCTCACCTTTTGGACTACTGTGGCTGATAAGTTACCTTCGATGTCCCAATTAAAATTTACGACTTTTCCTCTGTAACCCGCTTCTTCAAGCTCTTCAACGGTCAGCGTACCTGTTTCAAGAAGCATTTGAATATCGGCTTTCAGCTTGATTTCCAGCTTGTTTGTTCCGTCATCCTTGTTTTCGTAAACGATTATTTTATCAATAATCAAGCCCAGGTCACCTTTGTCAAGCTTGTCCTTTTCAAGAAAGCTTCTGAAAATATCCAAGGCTGTTTTTGATATACGGTTGACCTCAATGCGTGTATTACGATGTTCAACCGTTAATTCAAGCTGATGCTCAATACCGTCAATCTTTTGCAAAAGCTCTGTTTCCATTTCCTCATAGGTTTCCTCTATGATTTCACGGTTAGCACCGTCCGCCTTCATTAGCTCGCGGATTTTCTGTTTTTGAGTAGCCTTATAACTTTCCCTTGCCTTTGCTAATTCCACCTCTAATTTTGCGATGGTAGAAGCAGAGGCTTTCATCATTTTAGGCTCGTCTTTAATTGCCTTTTCCAATTCGGTAATCATTTTCTGTGAGTTATCCATCACTCGTTTTACATAGATTTTCAGTAGCGAATCAAGTGTTTC
This sequence comes from Ruminococcaceae bacterium UBA1438, assembly GCA_002329285.1. Lineage (GTDB taxonomy): Bacteria > Bacillota > Clostridia > Oscillospirales > Acutalibacteraceae > Eubacterium_R. Next base: position 19,597 of record DCTO01000108.1, on the reverse strand, counting down.
TATGCGAATATGATGAGCCGTGCAGCCTTTTAGTCCTCGTCTGTGATAGGTACCGCAGGTGTAGGCAGGCGCTAAATCAGGACGGCTCAGAGAAAACATCGGGCTTCCGCAGTCTCCGCAAAATAAAAAGCCTGAATATGTGGTGTCATATTTCTTAATGCCTCTGTAATTCGATTTCGTTCTTGCTTTGAGCTGCTGCTGTGCTTTCATAAATTCCTTCACATCAACAATTGCAGGGTGGTGATTTTCAAACACCTTGTTTTCTTCTTTATCCAGCTTTTTATCAGTGCCGTTAATATTTCTGCGAGTATATTTGTGTTGACGAAGCGTGCCGATATAAAAATCATTCTGCAAAATGCTGCTGATAGTCGGAATAGCCCATACAGGACTTGCCTTGATTTTTACCTCAATCTTGCCTTTGCTCTTTGCCGCTTCGGCTTCCTTGCGCTCCTTTTCCAACATCCGAGGCGTAGGAATATTCTTTTCCGTCAGATAGTTGGCAATCTTTTTGTATCCCCATCCGCTATTATAGAGCGCAAAGATTTCACGAATGACTACTGCAGCCGCTTCGTCTACCTCAAAAATCATGTTTTTGGTATCGACGAAGTAATAACCATACGGAACAGCACAAATCCAGTTTCCGTCGTTCTGACGGCTTTCTACAACCCTTTTTACCTTTTTGGAAGCATCGGTAACAGGCATCTCATTAAGCAAAAAGCGTACCTGAATATTATTCCAGTCATCATAGGTCGGGTAATCAATACCGTCGCCTATGGAAATAATGCGAACACCTGCGTCTCTTAAATCCTCAAGCTCAACGAGCCCTCTGCTGTTACGGCGAGAGAAACGGGAAAAGTCTTTGATGATTAGAATATCGTAATATCCGTTCATCAAAAGAGGACGCATGCGCTGATAGTCCTCTCTTTGCTCAAAGGTGTAACCGCTTTTATCACGGTCCTCGTAGTAGTCCACCTCTGCATCGGGGAAGGTTTGCCTAACATATGTTTTAATGATTCTTCTTTGGTTTTCAATAGATGTATTATCTCTGTCTTTTTCCGTGTCCACAGAGATACGCATATATGCGGCAATCTTTTTAGCCATATATTACCACCAATGTTATATTTAATATTTGTTCAAATTACGAACAACATTGTAACATGCTTTTCTGTAAATTGCAACAATTTTCGAGAAATTAATTGATTTTGGAAGTTTTTTATGTATATATGGCAGAATGTTTACTCTGCCATAGCAGAGATATTATCTATCTCTGTCGGTGTCTTGCCTTGCATTTTTGGCGGCAAGCACCTCTTTTGTGTGAATCAATAAATCTTTCGTCAATTCCACAATATCTCCCGTTCCGGAATGAAATTCACAAACCCTGTAGCCTTTTTTATTCCATTCCTTTTGTTCGGGTATTAAGGATTCTAATAAAGCTTTGTTTGCTAAATCTTCCTGAGAAAACCAATAGCAAGCAAATTTTTGTTTATCGTATACTTCCAAAATCAATAACAGACACCTCCATTCCTTACATATTTTTCCTCGTTTTTGTTGAATCAATACATTTTTTTACCAGCCGAGACAGAAACGATTAATATAGCATTAACCCGCCGCTTTCAATTCATTACTGCGCCATATTAGTACTACTCTTTACTTAAAGTAATACATAGTTATTCTTCTTCCGGATGGTCTCTTATTAACTTCAGTATTGTTTCTTGCTAAAAAGTAGCAGCCTTGATTCTGAAAAGCCGCATTCATTACAGATTTAAGAATTCAAGCACATAGATTCGAGCAGGTCTTCCTTTGCCCTGTTGCACACGAGTAATTAGTTCGTACGTTTCTAATTCCCTAAGCAGTTTTGTGGCTTTATCATGCCCGCAGGAAAGCGTTTCGCATATTTCTTTTAATGTGAAATATATGAATACATCGCCGTTGCGGTCAGTAAACTTATTTTTGTTTTTTAATGACAGACTAACACGGTCAAGCAAAATCCCGTAAAGCAGAACGGCGTTTGCTGATAGACCTGAGTAATACGGTTGCATCAAGATTGCTTTCGGAACCCTTACAAACGCAAAGGAACCTGATTCCCACCACTGTAATCTGTTTCTCATAATCTCTCACTCCTTTCGTATAACCGGTTATAACTTCTGTTTTTTTGCTGAACAACAAAGCGCTGCTGCATTGCCCGTTCTTCCTTGGCAATATCCTCTTTGATTTTCGGACTGTCCTCTATGATGTTTTTNNGTTTTTAGCGGTACGGTTATCCTTGCGCATCGCAGTGAGGCGAGAAGTAATGTCCTTGCATTTGTTTTCTCCTTGAAAGCGCTTTCACTTGTATAGACACCGCTTGTAAGAAAAGGTTGGAATTATTATAATTATAGCCGAGGATTTCCTCGGCTTTACAATTCATACTTTATCACGCTATTGAAACAAAAACAATAACAAGTTTTGTCTTTTCATCCATTATTGTTAGTTCGCTATCAGCATAATAACAATCTTGAAAATTTGTATTGTATCCCATATGAAGACCTCTTTGTTTAAGCTCTTTTTCACTTAACATCCAATCTATTGTAATTTCATATTGCGAATATCCATAATCATATGATAACATACAATCCACATTTCCACAGTAAACAGCATCATTATTTACAAATGCGGTAACTTTTGCTAGAAACGTCCGTCCCTCTTTATCAACTAAATTATTAACATTTTCAAATTCTTTAATTGCCATTATTGAATCAAAGCTCGTTTTTTTACAACCTCCATTTGTAATAACACAATGACTCACAACCAAAGTATAAACTTGTTTTATCTGTGTGGTAATTTAAATTCTATCTCATCCTCAAGATTCGTATTACCGTCTGTATCATTAACAAGTTTCTTGCAATATATTGTTGAAATTGCAGCGCTATAACTTAACTGTAACGAAGATTGTGAAATTTCATATGTTTGGTTTATTTCTTCTGCCGATTTACTCTTTCCAATCGTAATATGCGGAGTATATTGCCCTTTGAGTTTTGCATTATCACCTAAACGATTGTATAAATTACTGCTCATTTGCTTTAAAATACTTTTCTCATCAATTGCATTTAAAAATAAGAAATTATTTCTCTTTTCGTAACTAACAGACAGACCGCTTAATTGAATATAAAAACTGCGATATTTGCTAAAAACGTCATTGAAGATTGACTCTAATTCTCTTGTTTCCAAATCACTTTCGAACGGAAATACAAGGCAGATATGCGGCTTTACAAAACTGCTATCCGGATTGTGATTTTTAAATATATTTAGTATTACTTTCGAATCTTCAATTTGCGGTTCAACAAATATAACTCGTTTCATAACATAAACTCCATAAAACCAACTGTAAATGGTAAACTATCAAATCGTTTTGTGCCTGTATGTATAAACCCAAGTGACTTATACCAGTCTTTCAAAACTGTATTATCTTCAATAATCCCAATAGTTATTTTTTTAGCACCAGTATTTTTAATAACATAATCTTTCGCATATTCAACCATTTCTTTGCCGATTCCCAAATGACGAAATTCTGGTAAAACCGAGAGATTATTCAGTTCAACGCTTTCGCCATTATTCACTAATGAAAAGTAGCCAACGTATTCGCCGTTATGTTGATATAAGAACATATTTGTTCCGCTTTTATATTGCCTGATTAGTTTATCAATAGGCATAAACGCAGTATGATTCGTACAGTTATCTTTAGTTAGTCCAAACTCATCAGCAACGGTTATAAAACTCTTGTGAATTATTTCAAGGCAAGTATTCAGTTGTTCTTTTGATGTGATTATTTCTATCATAGTTCTACTTGTGTCATTCTGATATATCATTTGGATGTTGATTAATCCAAGCACAGTTTGTAATTGGGTTGCTCAAAATCTTTTCTTGCATATCTTGAAGTTCTTGTTTCATTTCTTCAAAATTATAATTAATCAGATTCCTTTTTCTTCCATAAGTGTAATATATATGATTTTCTTTATCGTATGTTCTAAGATGAGGGTTATTTAAAATGGTTTTGCGCATTTCAACGTCAACATTTTCATCGAGTAAATTATAATCGCCTAAATTACTACCAAATTCATCATATCTCTCATCAAAATGTTCATTTGTGTTTCGTGCTTCTTTTTGAAATATTAATCTATATGGCGCTTCAGTGATTTCAAATCGTCTTCTTAATCTTGAACAGCGTTTGGTAATAGCTTTGTTGCTATAATTAGAATGATTGTAAAAAATATTACTTAAATTTCCACATGCTGTCAGCAGCGCTTGAATATGATAGAAATAATATGTGTGCTCATCGTGATAAATACCAATAGATCGATCATAATACACATAATCGTTCAAAATATATTCAAGCGATACTAATGCACAATTAATGTTTACTAATGCTGAATTAGCATAAATAAAATCACTGTCAATAGATGTATCAAAATATTGGTTTTTCATTTATTCACCTCTATTTAAAGGTCTGTTTGTTCTTCAATTTTTTTGATTTCTTCCATTACTCGCTCTCTGCCGTATTCGGTCTGATACCAGTTTTCTTTGCTTATATCAAGACCGTCAAAGGTGACAACGATAAAATCCACATTTGGAAAATACATTTGATAGAGTAATAGGCACCGCTTTGCGTGAAAGGATTTACATACAATCAGAGCTTTACTAATAGATAGGTCTTTTTCATCAACAACACGCTTTGCAAATTCAGCGTTCTGCTTTGTGTAACCCGATCCTTTCTCGCCGTAAATATCAATTTCATTAACGCCGTTCTTTAACAAAATATCTTTATAAAAATCATATTCCGTTTCATATTTGGGAAGAGAAAAACAATCACGCTTTACGCTAAACTTGCCGCCGATAATGATTTTATCGGCATGTTTTTTAACATATAACTTAGCTGCGAGTTCTGCTGCTTCGGGCAAAGAGCCGCCGACAACAAAGATTGCATCGGATTTGCTTGGTGCTGAACCTACGAAAATGTAGTTGGTAATATAATCGTTTAACGCTGCAACATCTCTTGCTTTTAGATATTGTTGCTGATAGGTGATCGGAATAAACGCATTTATAAGCGTTATAACATCCGACAGTGTATGCCACTGCAATTCTGTTTTATTATTCTTTTCCGCTTCAGTTAATTGTGGTTTACCAATGCTATCAACTTCAACAACATAATAATATGAGCATTGCGTATAATCAGCACGTGCACGGTTTTCCTTAACTATGCCGAGATCCGTAATCTTACCGCAGGTACAACCCGTTTCTTCAAGGATTTCTCTTTTCAGCGCAGTTATAATGTCCTCGCACTCATCAACACCACCGCCGGGGAGTGAGTAAAGATTAAACTTTTCTGCATACATAACAGCGTATAAATCGCCGTTTTTCACTATTGCTCTTGCTGTATATCTCGGCACCGCAGAGGATAATCCGTCTGTGCCGAGTATTTCTTTATCTGTTATTTCTGCTATTAGTTTCATTATTTGTTAGACTCTTTTCGCAACAAAGATATGTGCGAGTTCTGTTTCTATAATTTCCTCAATCGCAAATCCAGAATGTTCCAAATAGCTCTTTGTATCTTTTGGATTATCAGGATGTACTGCAATTTTCCGTGTTCCTAAATCAATATATTTATCTTGATTCTTGTCTATCGAAAGGACAAACCTCCCACCTGATTTCAGAAGGCTGTACACTTTGTTTATAGCGCTTTGCTTGTGTTCAATATGCATAAATGTTAGCGATGAATAAATAACATCAAATTTACTATTAAAAACATATTCGTTGAAATCACCACAAATTAATAATGTATTGTTATATTCAGTTAAATGCTTTTTTGCTCTTGCANNGGGTGAAATATCAATACCGACAAACTCTTTGCATAACGGCACAACACGAATGGCAATTCTGCCTGTCCCCACACCGATTTCAAGAACGGTTTTACTAGTATCAAGCTGCATTTTATCAATGAACAACCGACCGTCCCATTTATCCATATATTCTTTCAATGGCTGCGGATCATTCACGGGGTCATTGTTTTCATCAATCAAATTGTCATAATGTAAAATAACATCGTTTGTCATAGCAAACTCCTACATCAATATCTCAACTGGCAAATAGTTCATTAGTATTTCTTTTGCCTCTTGATATTCGTTTTTATAATTACCGAATGTATCTTCGTGTTGAATATTAAATCCAAGTGAATAATAGAGTTTTATAGCTTTATAACTCCAAGGCTGTGTGTGAAGATATACTGGCAACAAATCGTTTCCTTTGTAATAATTCATTACTGCAATTACTAACGCACTACCAATGCCTTTCTGCTGGTATTCCGGTAAAACTGCAAGCCAATGAAGAGAGGAAACGACGTCATCATCTTTATTATCATACCAAGCAATACAAGTACCTACAACTTTGCCGTCACTCGTTTCAGCAAAGAAACATTTTTCCGCTAATTCATCTGAATTATATTTCTGAACAAAATAATTCTTTGCTTCTTCTACGCTACTAAAATCACCGATTTTGCATTCTATTTCAGCCCAGTAGTTTTCGTCACCATTTTTATATTTTCTAATATGAAAATCATTTTCGCTTATTGGTTGAATGTCATATTCATCACATCGCATTATTATGTTTTTGTAAGGAATACTTCTATCAATTTGGTTTTGTATTAGGATATCCAATAAATCACCGCCAACATTATATGCGTACATTTTACCACAAGCAAATATATATTGCAAATTTCATTATAAAAATCATTTGATTTTTTAAGTGCCGTTTTTTACTGATTTTTTATTGTTCAAGAGCAGAATAAAATGCAAATTATTTAGACAGATTACTGTTTGCATATCCTTCATCATTTTAAGTGTTATTATCTGCTAAAATCCATCTTTCACTGGTCAAGACGAATAAATGATGAAATGATTAAGGACGAGGTTTTTTCCTCGCCCTTATGGTTAAATCTTATTGTTTTTAGTCTGATTCCGTTTCGGTTAAAATAATATTTATAAGTTCCTTTGGCGTAACGATAAACGTCTTATTGGGGAAGTGTTTAATATTTCCTGTTACTAAATACGCATCCTCGTCCTTGCGTTCCTCCATAACAACCTCGTAGAATACTCTGTCCTTTGGGTCTGGCAGTTCAATGTCAATGCTTTCAGCGTCAACATAAATTGCCTTGCTATTTATCGCATCAAGAACAGCGTTAATGATTTCATCATTAAAACTAAATTTTGGTCTTGCAAGAACTTCCTTGTATTCGTTTGCGATTTCTGTATTTAGAACAGGAACGATAGGTCCGTCAAAGGTTAATTGCAGCACATTGCCGGGAACAGAGTTCCACTTAAGCATAGCCGAAACGAGAACGTTGGTGTCTATGACAACATAATACTTCATTCTTTTACTTCCTTGCTTCAGCTATTTCTGCATTGATTTCATCAAGCGACATATCCGCAATACCGTTTTGCTCTGCAATAAGGCTTGCCGCTTTCATTGCGTCAAGTCCTTTGTTTTCCGATTTGCTGTCTAATGTCATGCTGAAGGGTATTCCGTTGCTTTGAATAAGACGAGAAATACACATACGCATATAGGTCGGCAAATCAATACCAAGCTTTTCGCAAATACTTATTGCTTGAATTTTGGACGCATCATCCGTGCGAAACTGAACTAATGAGCTTGCCATAATCTCATCTCCTTTCTGTCACTTATATTATACCCCAAAATGTAATCAAATGCAATCATTTGTTTTCAAATTTTGTAAGATAACTATTTGGTGTAAATAACTTCATTGTTTACAATCTCTCTTGCCTGATTTGTGATGTTGTTCATTGCTTGTACCCAAGTCATCATATCATCGGCTTTAAGTTGTTCGCTGATTCCTTGCTGCTCTTTAAGTTGTTGGACAAGATGGTCGTACATCTCGCTTGCACGAGTATCAACATCGTGCAAATATGAGCTGAGTTTGCAACTCGTTTTTAGGGACGTGTAAAACACCTTGTGATGCTTCATTATGTAGTCGAGGTGCCGTAGTCCCCAGTGACCGATTTCGTAGTTCGTTTCGGTTGAGATTAGATTGGGCAGATAAACGCCGTTTACAAGCGTGTAATCAAGCCCGTTTTTCTCATCATTAATGTGTTTTTTCATTACGTTTTCCTCCGTATGTATTTATTTTCCGATGCAGCGCTCTGAGAACTGAAGCATTGCATAACAGAACTTTTCATACGGTGTCAATGATGTATGTAACGGATCGCCCTCTCTTATTCTGAATGAGCGGCGAATCTCCTTCGGAATAACAATTCTGCCCAAATCATCAATTCTTCTTACAATTCCCGTTGCTTTCATAAAGCTATACTCTCCCTTTACCGCCGCAAGATTGCGGCAGATTTTTGATTAATTACTGTTATATTTTGCACCAATGCAGCCAATTCATACCAAACAAAAAATGGAATTTTAAAAGAGCTGATAAGAAATTCTTATCAGCTCTTTTTCTTAAATATGTATTATAAATGGGCAAAAGGGGAATTTATAATACTATTATTGAAAAGTTGCTTAAATTAGTGTATAATGTTTCATATTATAAGGAGCAAGGCATTATGAAAAAGATTTTGGTTGTTGTTGATATGCAAAAGGATTTTGTTGACGGCGCGCTCGGCACGCAGGAGGCACAGGAAATCCTGCTCGATGTTGTTAACGAAATCAATAGCTTTGACGGCGAAATTTTCGTGACGTATGACACGCATTTTGCAAATTATCTTGAAACCGCGGAGGGCAAAAAGCTTCCCGTTGAGCATTGCATTAAGGGCACGGCCGGCTGGCAGCTTGACGCGAAGGTTAAAGCTGCGCTTGAGGGCAAGGCCTTCACCGAGGTTATCAAGCACACCTTTGGCAGTGTTGAGCTGCCCAATATGATCGGGGAAAAATGCGGGGATGAGGATTTCTGCATTGAGCTTATCGGGCTTTGCACTGACATTTGCGTTGTTTCAAACGCCCTTATCCTTAAAGCAAGCTTCCCCGAAAAGGATATCCGTGTTAAAGAGGCCTGCTGCGCCGGCGTTACGCCTCAAAAGCACGCCGCCGCCATTGAAACAATGAGAAGCTGCCAGATTGATATTATTTAACGGGTTAAAAACCGCCCGGGTTTTTATAGGAGAAAAGCTATGTTTGATGTTGCTAAAACCAAGGATGAATGCGTTAAATGGATTCAGGAGTTTTTTGAGAAAAACGGAAAGGGCTGCAACGCCGTCGTCGGCATTTCCGGCGGGAAGGACAGCTCCATCGTTGCGGCGCTCTGCGTTGAGGCGCTTGGAAAAGACAGGGTTATCGGCGTTCTTATGCCAAACGGCGAGCAGGCTGACATTGATATGGCGAAGCTGCTTGTTAATCATCTTGGAATAAAGCATTTCATCGTTAACATTAAGGACGCGGTTGACGGCGTTAAAAACGGCATTCCCTTTGAATTATCCGCGCAGAGCCTTATGAATCTTCCGGCAAGAATCAGAATGGCAACGCTTTATGCCGTTTCTCAAAGCAATAACGGCAGAGTTGCAAACACCTGCAATCTTTCGGAGGACTGGGTTGGTTATTCAACCAGATACGGGGACGCCGCCGGCGATTTCAGCCCCTGCTCCCACCTGACTGTTGCAGAAATGAAGCAAATCGGCAGGCTGCTTGGGCTGCCCGACGTGCTTGTGGACAAGGTGCCGATTGACGGGCTTTGCGGAAAAACGGATGAGGAAAACCTCGGCTTCACTTATGCGGAGCTGGACAGATATATCAGAACCGGAGAAATTGATGATCCGCAGAAAAAAGAGGATATTGACCGCCGCCACAGATTAAACAAATTCAAATTGGAGCTGATGCCGGCTTTTGATCCGAAGATTGACGTTGAGGCAGAATAAATAATATGTTTCCGGGAGGGGCTTGTCTCCTCCCTTATTATTAAAATCCGGGAGGTATAACAATGAAGCTTGAGCCCATTATAGTTTCTTTGCTGGACACCGATTTGTATAAATTCAATATGAATCAGGTTATCTTTCATATGCACACCGATCTCTGCGGCGAATATTATTTTAAATGCCGCAACAAGGACGTGGTTTTCACAAGGGAAATGCTTGATGAAATCAATGCCCAGATTGATCATCTCTGCACCCTGCGCTTCACAAGGGAGGAGCTTGATTATCTGCGCTCAATCCGTTTCATCAAAAACGATTACGTTGAATTCCTGATGCTGTGGCACCCCGTGCGCGATTACGTTTCGGCAACGCTTGATGAAAGCGGCGAGCTTTCGGTTGTTGTTAACGGGCCGATTTTCTCTGCAATGCAGTTTGAAATTTACCTTCTTGAAATTATTAACGAGGTTTATTTCAGGCTTAAATATGATTATTCCGTTTTGCTTGAAAGCGCAAAGGAAAGGCTGAATCAGAAAATCAAGGGCTTTGGCAGCGGGAAATACAATTTCGTTTTTGCCGAATTCGGCTGCCGCAGAAGGCTTTCGCGTGAGTGGGAGGACGTTGTTGTCAGGCGCCTTGCAACAGAAACAAAAAACTGCATCGGCACATCAAATGTTTATCTTGCAAAGAAATATAACCTCACCCCCATCGGCACGTATGCGCATGAATTCGTGCAGATGTATCAGGGCATCGATTCCATCCCGCTTGCTTACACAAACCATTATGCAATGCGGGATTGGTATAAGGAATATGAGGGCGATAACGGCACCGCGCTGACGGATACGCTGACAACGGATTTGTTTTTGCTTGATTTTAACCGCTCAATGGTTAACAATTATTCAGGCGTTCGCCATGACAGCGGCGATCCGTTTGAATGGGGCGAAAAAATTATTGCGCATTACAGGAAATTCGGCGTTGACCCCAAAACCAAACTGCTTTTATTCAGCGACAGCCTTGATTTTGATAAGGCGCAGGCGCTTTATGATTACTTTAAGGAGAGAGCTAAGGTTTCCTTCGGAATCGGCACCTTCTGCTCTAACGACACTTGCGAAAGCCCGCTCAACATCGTTATCAAGCTGCAATATGTTAACGGCAGGCCGGTTGCCAAGCTTTCGGACACGCCATCCAAAGCTATGTGCCGCGATATGGAATATCTGGATTATCTTAATCGCTCTGTTGATTTCAGAATCAAAAGGGAGAAATAATCCGCAAACAAAACCTAAAAGCGCCGAAAAAATTCGGCGCTTTTGTTTTGCGCTTTTAAAACTTGACAACAGCGCAAATAAAATATATATTAGAATAAGTATATTTAAAAAACACTGAATTTTAAGGGCTCAGGCGGATTTCCCGCCGCAGATTTGTTTTATGAAAAAGCACGAATTTATTAAAACGGACACCGTTGTTGTCGGCAGCGGAATCGCAGGGCTTTTTGCTGCGCTTTGCCTTCCCTCCGATAACGAGGTTTTGATCATTACAAAAGAAAACCTGAAGGAATGCGATTCTTATCTTGCGCAGGGCGGAATTTGCGTTTTGCCGGATATGAGCGATTTTGCCTGCTATTTTGAGGATACGATGAAAGCGGGGCATTACGAAAACAATCCCGAAAGCGTTAAGATTATGATTGAGGAATCGCAGGATGTTATCAGCACCCTTATCTCCCTCGGCACCAAGTTTGACACGGGCGACGGCGGCGACTACGATTACACGCGCGAGGGTGCGCACAGGCGCAACCGCATTTTGCACCATAAGGACGAAACGGGCAAAGAAATTACCGACGCGCTTTTGAGAATTGCCGTTTCAAGAAAAAACATAACCTTCATCACCAGAACCACAATGATTGATTTGGTTGAAAAGGACAACACCTGTTACGGCATCGTTTGCGAGGATGAATTCGGCGAGCGCGGGGTTATACTTGCGAGAGACACTATTCTTGCAACGGGCGGCATCGGCGGACTTTTCAAAAACTCCACAAATTTCCCCCACATCACAGGCGACGCCTTTGCCCTGGCGCTCAAGCACAATATTGAGCTGCAGAACATCAACTATATTCAGATTCACCCCACAACGCTTTACAGCAAAAAGAAGGGCAGGCGTTTTCTTATCAGCGAAAGCGTGCGCGGCGAGGGCGCAATTCTGCTTAACGAAAACGGCGAGCGCTTTACGGACGAGCTTCAGCCGCGCGACGTTGTGACCGATGCAATCTGCCGCGAAATGGAAAAATTCGGCACGGACCACGTATATTTAACCCTGCCGAATATGACGAGCAAGGAAGCGGCAGAGCGCTTTCCTAATATCTTTGAGGCTTGCAAAGAGGAAGGCTTTGATTTAACGAAGGACCGCGTGCCCGTTACCCCCGGTCAGCATTATATGATGGGCGGCGTTAAAACGGACGTCAACGGCAAAACCTCTATGGCGCATCTTTATGCTGCAGGAGAGGCCGCCTGCACCGGAGTTCACGGCAAAAACAGGCTTGCATCAAACAGCCTGCTCGAAAGCCTTGTTTTTTCAAAGCGCGCCGCAGAGCTTATTACAAATGACAATTCCGAAAGAGGAGCTTACCGGCCTTTGCTGAATCTTGATGATTATCCGCCGAAGGCTGAACGTGAAAAGGAATTCCGCGAGCTTATTATGAAGGAAATTGAAAGAAAGGATAAAGCCTTTTATGATAAATGGTGTAACAATGAAAATTAACGTTGATGATTATATTATCAACACGTTAAAAGAGGATATCACAAGCGAGGACGTTTCAACAAACGCCGTTATGCCTGAGGACAGGCCGGGCAGGGCGGATTTAATCTGCAAGCAGGACGGCATTATCTGCGGGCTTGATATTTTCACGCGCGCCTTTAAGCTGCTGGATGAAGCCTCACGCTTTGAAACAGAGGTTAAGGACGGGGATTTTGTTAAAAAAGGGCAGCTTATCGGCGTTGTTTACGGCGATATCAAGGCGCTGCTTTCAGGAGAGCGCACCGCGCTGAATTATCTGCAGCGAATGAGCGGCATCGCCACCATCACAAGGGATTATTGCTCCGCGCTTGAGGGATATAAAACCACCCTTTTGGACACCCGCAAAACCACGCCCAATATGCGCCCGTTTGAAAAATACGCGGTCACCGTAGGCGGAGCGACGAATCATCGCTATAATCTTTCGGACGGCGTGCTTCTCAAGGATAACCACATCGGCGCGGCAGGCTCAATCACAAGGGCTGTTGAAATGGCAAAGGCTTATGCCCCCTTCGTTAGAAAAATTGAGGTTGAAACCGAAACCTTTGAGCAGGTTGAGGAGGCTGTTGCCGCCGGAGCGGACATTATTATGCTTGATAATATGAGCAATGAGCTGATGAAAAAATGCGTTGATTTCATTGCCGGCAGAGCGCAGACGGAATGCAGCGGCAACGTAACAAAGGAAAGGCTTAAAGAAATCGCGGAAATCGGCGTTGATTTCGTTTCCTGCGGAGCGCTCACCCACTCCGCCCCGATTATGGATTTAAGCCTCAAAAATTTAAAACCGATTGAATAAAAGCAAAACGGCACCGAAAATTCGGCGCCGTTTTTTTCTTTAATTTGGTTAAACATAAAAAACGGGCGGCTTCACTTTTTTGTGAAGCTGCCCTGTTCTTATTTTTTCGGGATTAATTTTTCCGTGCCGCCCATATATGGCTGAAGTGCCTTCGGAATGTTTACGCTGCCGTCTGCCTGAAGATTGTTTTCGAGGAATGCGATAAGCATTCTCGGCGGAGCAACAACGGTGTTGTTAAGCGTGTGGGCAAGATAATTGCCGTTTTCGCCCTTAATTCGGATTTTGAGCCTGCGCGCCTGCGCATCGGAAAGATTGGAGCAGGAGCCAACCTCAAAATATTTCTGCTGCCTTGGGGACCACGCCTCAACGTCAACAGATTTAACCTTGAGATCCGCAAGATCACCGGAGCAGCATTCAAGCGTGCGAACGGGGATATCAAGCGTGCGGAACAAATCAACGGTGTTCTGCCAGAGCTTATCAAACCAAATCGGCGAATCCTCCGGCTTGCAAACAACAATCATTTCCTGCTTTTCAAACTGGTGAATTCTGTAAACTCCCCTCTCCTCAATGCCGTGAGCGCCCTTTTCCTTGCGGAAGCAGGGAGAATAAGAGGTTAAGGTCATCGGCAGCTTTTCCTCCGGGGTGATGGTGTCAATAAACTTGCCGATCATGGAATGCTCCGAGGTGCCGATGAGATAAAGATCCTCGCCCTCAATTTTATACATCATCGCATCCATTTCGGCAAAGCTCATAACGCCGTCAACAACGGCGGAGCGAATCATAAACGGCGGCACGCAATAGGTGAAGCCGCGGTTAATCATAAAATCGCGCGCATATGCAAGCACTGCGGAATGAAGCCTTGCGATATCGCCCATAAGATAATAGAAGCCGTTGCCCGCAACCCTGCCTGCGGCGTCAAGGTCAATGCCGTCAAAGGTTTCCATAATATCGGTGTGATAAGGGATTTCATAATCCGGCACTACGGGCTCGCCGTAACGCTGAACCTCAACGTTTTCGGAATCATCCTTGCCGATCGGCACGGAATCGTCAATAATGTTGGGAATAGTCATCATAATTCTGGTGACCTCGGCGGTAAGCTCGGTTTCCTTCTTTGAAAGCTCCTCAAGCTCGTCTGCCTGCGCCTTAACCTTTTCGCGCAGCGCCATGCCCTCCTCTTTTTTGCCCTGAGCCATCAGGTTTCCGATTTCCTTTGAAAGCTTGTTGCGGTTTGCGCGNNCAGCTTCTCGTCCTGAAACTTCTTTTTGATGTTTTCCTTAACAATTTCGGGATTTTCCCTGACAAATCTGATGTCTAACATAATTTGTATCTCCTATTCGCCTAATTTGTTTGCCAAATCCTTGAGCTCTTCCATATTATAGAACTCAATTTCAAGGGTGCCCTTTCCCCTGCCGGTGTAAACCTTAACGCGCCTGCCCAGCGCCTCCGTCAGTGAAAGCTCAACCTCGTCATAAAAGCTGTCTCTGCGGCGGCTGCGTTTCTGGGGAACGGAATCTCCCCTGTCCTTCAGCTTTGCAAGGCGCTCAACGTCGCGCACGGTCAGCTTGTTATTGATAATGTTCTGCGCGGCCTCATAAATCATTGCGTCGTTATCAAGCGCCAGCAGCGCACGCGCGTGCCCTGCAGAGATTTCGCCGTTTTTCGTCATCTCCAGCACCTCGGGCGGAAGCCTTAAAAGGCGCAGACTGTTTGCAATTGCGGGGCGGCTTTTGCCAACGCTTGTTGCAATCTCCTCCTGCGTGAAGCCGCATTTGTCAATCAACGCCTGCAGCCCCTCTGCCTCTTCAATCGGATTTAAATCCTCGCGCTGAAGGTTTTCAATAATTGCGATTTCCATGGTTTCCGTGTCCGAAAGCTCCTTAACAACAACGGGAACCTCCTTCAGCCCAACCATGCGGCAAGCTCTCCAACGGCGCTCGCCCGCAACAAGCTGATAGCCGCCCGTGGGAAGCGGGCGCACAAGCAGCGGCTGCAAAACACCGTGCTGGCGAATACTGTCCGCAAGCTCCGTGAGCGTGCCCTCGTCAAAGGTTTTGCGGGGTTGATCCTTGTTTGGCACGATTTCATTGATTGAAAGCGTGTTTGTTGCAACCATATTTTCGGTTGCGTTTTCAAGCATCAATGCGCCAAGCCCCTTGCCAAGGCCTGATTGTCTTTTTGCCATATCTATTCTCCTTATTTATCATTCAAAAAGAAAACCTTAATTTGTTGTTTATCACAAACGGTTACTGCCTTTTTAAAAACTCATCAGCCAGCTTTTTATAGGCAAATGAAGGCTTTGAGTATTTTTCATAGTATATAATCGGCTGACCGAAGCTTGGGGCTTCCGCCAATTTAACGCTGCGCGGAATCATCGTTTTATACGCCTTGTTCGGGAAATACTGATTAACCTCATCCATAACCTGCTGATTAAGCTTGAGTCGGCTGTCAAACATTGTGAAAACAACGCCCTCAAGCTCCAGATGCTCGTTATAATGCTGCTTAACCGTGCGCACGGTTGCAACAAGCTGGCTTAAGCCCTCAAGCGCATAATATTCGCACTGAAGCGGAACAATCAGCGTGTCCGCCGCCGTGAGCGCGTTCAGGCTTAAAAGCCCGAGGCTTGGTGGGCAATCAACAATTATGTAATCAAAATCAACAACAAGGGGCGCAATTGCCTTTTTCAATGAAAAAAAGCGCTCCTCCTGCTCTGCAAGCTCCAGCTCTGCGCCTGCAAGATTCATATTTGCCGGCAATAACGAAAGGTTTTTAAATTCTGTTTCAACCAAAATTCCCCTTGCCGGAACCTTATTAATCAGAATATCATAGGTTGAATATTCAATTTCAGCCTTATCGATGCCTACGCCGCTTGTTGAATTGCCCTGAGGGTCAACGTCAACCAAAAGGGTTTTCTTTCCCTTTGCGCCAAGCGCCGCCGCAAGGCTAACGCAGGTGGTTGTTTTACCGACGCCGCCTTTCTGATTGAATATTGCAACAACTTTTCCCATATAATCTCCGCCTTTCACCGCAAAGCTGCAGTTAAATAGTGGTTATATATAAATAGTATTAATTTATATATTATATAATACACTGCCATTATACACCATTGTTTTTTCATAATCAATATAAAAAGGGAAGTTTCACGTGAAACAAGGGAACTTTTTTTAGAAAATTGTGTTCTATACATTTGTTCTAACAAGATATAGATGTTTCACATGAAACAAGCGCTTTTAACATTTTCAACATGGTTTTGAACATTTTATGCGGGATATACTGCATATAAACAATAATTTAAACAGTTTCAACAGAGTTTTCAACAAAAACGGCGATAAAACAAACATTGCTTCGGCGAAAAATGTGCCTTTGAAAAGATGTTTATATAAAAACCAATATCTTGTGGTTAAGTTTCACGTGAAACACAAGAACATAATAAAGCCTCCGGTGAAGGGAGCGCGTATAATTCCCCAAAACGCAGAGCAGCCCGCCTTGCGGCGAGCTGCTCCACGTGATGAAAAGAGGAGAATATGTTAAAACGGTTGCCCGTTTTAAGCAAATTTGGATAAATCAGATTCTTTTCTATATTATATAACGCTTTTTATGCGGATTTTGGCGGATTTTCTGCCGCCTCTGCCTTTTTCGGTATTCTGACAAGAAATTCTATAAAGTCGTCAGTTTCGGTTTTGTTCGCCTCGGCAGGTATTCCGGCTTCAATCATCGTGTTGATTGCTTTATTAACCGTGTTAACAAAAATCCGCACATCTTTGAATATCTTAACAGGCGGCTTTCGCTTCGGTTCTCTTTTGGTTGTCATGGAGGCAACAAGCGCCTCCGTCTGCGTAACGTTAAGGGCGCGCTCTTTTATGGCCTTAAGCGCGGTCCAAAGCTGCTTTTCATTCTCAAGCTGAAGGAGGGCGCGAGCATGGCGTTCCGTTAAGCCTTCTTTTTCAATGAAATATCGCGCATCTGCAGGCAGCTTTAAAAGGCGCAGCTTGTTTGAAAGGGCGCTCTGGCTCTTGCCGAGCCTCTTTGCGATTTCCGTTTGGGATAAACCAAAGGTGTTCTGAAGCTGGCAGATTGCCGTTGCCTCCTCAAAAAAGCTTAAATCGGAGCGCTGAATGTTTTCAAGAATCGAATAAAGCGCGCCGTCTTCATATCCGCAATCAACAATCAGGCAGGGAACGGTGCTTAGATTTGCAAGGATTGCCGCGCGCAGTCTGCGCTCACCGGCAATCAGCTCATAATAATCGCTGTTGTTAATCCTCCTTGCCAGCAGGGGCTGCAGCACTCCGTTTTCCCTTATGGATTCGGAAAGGCTCAAAAGCTCCTCGCTTTTAAACTGCTTTCTCGGCTGATAGGGATTCGGCAGCAGCTTTTCGGTTGCAATTCTTAAAACTTCCTCAGGCATTTTAAACCCTCTCTTTGGACAAGTTCCTCCTCACAGCTTTAACTATACCACACTTTTTCACAGAAAAAAAGGATTTCTCGTCGTGAGAAATCCTTTTGATTATGTATTAATCGACAGCATCAGAGCGGCTTGCTTGTAATTTTCTTTGCCCTTCTGGGATATTTTGTCGGCGTTTGCGAAATCTTTTTTATAACAACAAGATTTCTTTTATCTCCGTTTGGCAGCTCCACGCTAACAACCCTTTCAAGCTCGCCGCCAAGCTTTTCAATTGCGTTTGCGCCGAGTGCGGTTTCGTCGTCCGCGCCCTTCATTGCAACAAAGGTGCCGCCAACCTTAACAAGCGGAAGGCAGTATTCGCAAAGCTCGTTCAGCGCCGCAACCGCGCGGGAAACAACGATATCAAATTCCTCGCGAAAATCAACGCTCTGCCCAAGCGTTTCGGCGCGCTCATTAATCACCTCGCCAACAAGGCCTTCATATTTCAGCGTTTCTCTGATGAAATTCAGCTTTTTGCCAACGCTGTCAATGAAACTGAGCTCAAGGTCCGGCCTTGCAAACAGCAGGGGAAGCCCGGGGAAGCCTGCACCGCAGCCAACGTCGGCAACGCGTGCGCCGCTTGGGATTTCCGCCGCATAAAGCACCGTCAGCGAATCAACGAAATGCTTGATAACAACCTCGTCAGGCTCGGTTATTGCGGTTAAATTTGTGTGTTCATTCCAGCGTGAAAGCCGCTGCTCCATAAGCTCAAAGCGGTCCATCGCCATATCGTTAAGCTCAACGCCGAAATCAGCGGCGCTCTGCTTTAATAATTGCTTGTCAATCATTTTTCATAGACTCCAAAATTATATTCAGGGCGGCAACATCCGCAGGATTAACTCCGCTGATTCTGCCTGCCTGCCCCAGGTTTTCGGGCCTGATTTTGGAAAGCTTTTCGATTGCCTCCAGCCGCAGGCCTTTAAGGGAGGAATAATCAATATCGCTCGGGATTTCCTTAACCTCAAGCCTGCGCATTTCCTTAATCTGCTGTTCCTGCCTTGTGATGTAGCCCTCGTATTTCACTGAAATTTCAACCTGCTCAAACACCTCGTCCGGCAGGGCAGGGCGATCATCATCAAATTCGGCAAGCACGGCATAGGTAACCTGCGGTCTTTTGATAAGCTCAATCATCTTGCAGCCCTTTGCAAGCGGAGCGGTGCCGCAGGCCTCCAGCGCAACGTTAAGCGCGGGGGATAGGGGAATGGATTTTTCCTCAATCCTTTGGCGCTCCTGCGCAATCTGCCGCTGCTTTTCAAGAAAGCGGTTAAATCTCTCCTCGCTGATAAGCCCGATTTCATGGCCAAGCGGGGTCAGTCTGCTGTCCGCATTATCCTGGCGGAGCACAAGGCGGTATTCGCTGCGGCTGGTCATCATGCGGTAGGGNNGCTGCGGCTGGTCATCATGCGGTAAGGGTCAGAGCAACCCTTCGTCACCAAATCGTCAATCAGCGTGCCGATATATGAGCCGCCTCGGTCAAGCGTAACGGCGCTCTTGCCCTGAACGAGCCTTGCTGCGTTAATGCCCGCAACAAGCCCCTGCGCCGCAGCCTCCTCATATCCGCTGCTGCCGTTAAACTGCCCTGCGCCGAAAAGCCCGTCAAAATCCTTGAATTCAAGGGAGGCCTTGAGGGCGGTTGGGTCAACGCAGTCATATTCAATCGCATATGCGGTGCGCATAACCTGCGCGTTT
>DCTO01000050.1 GCA_002329285.1 Ruminococcaceae bacterium UBA1438 | reverse complement strand
TTGTAAATATTATTTTTTTATAAAAATCGGCGGCATTTCAGCGCGGTTTTTATACAAATGGATTTATTTCCTTTTATTTGAAATATTTTTATTGAAAAATATTTTTTTAGTGCTATAATCAAGTTTGAAATATTGCGGAGCTTTTATGCTCTGAATTAAACTGAAAAGGAGGTATGTTAATGACATTTGCTCCTGTCATGATGAAGCTTGATTTGCAAAAGGAGATTTCGGAACAGCTGGATATTGAAGAAATTTTCAGCTTCAAAATCGGCTCCGTAACCCTCGGCTTTGATGAGGGAACGGTGGTTTCGTGGATAATCATTGCCGTGATAACTCTGCTTGCATTTCTGCTCACAAGAAATCTGAAGGTTGAGGGAAAGCTCTCAAAACGGCAGCCGCTGCTTGAAATGTGCTATTCCAAGATGGAAAGCTTTTTCAAAGAGCTGCTCGGCGAGGAGGGCAAGGGTTATATCCCCTGGCTCATGAGCACGGGCATTTTCATCGGCGCTTCAAATATGATCGGCCTTTTCGGATTTAAGCCGCCAACGAAAAGCATGCAGGTAACTGCCGCAATGGCGCTCACCAGCATCTTGATCGTTGAATTTTCGGGAATTAAGGCAAGGGGGCTTAAAGGGCATATTAAAGCTTTTGCAGAGCCTGTTTTTATCGTTGCCCCGATTAATCTGCTGGAGCTGATAATCAAGCCGCTCTCGCTTTGTATGCGACTTTTCGGTAACATTATCGGCGCGTTTATCATTATGGAGCTCATCAAGGCGGTTGTGCCGCTTGTGCTTCCGATGGTTTTAAGCCTTTATTTTGATTTGTTTGACGGCTTCCTTCAGGCATATGTTTTTGTTTTCTTAACCTCGCTTTATATTAAAGAGGCAATTGAAATGCCGGAGCCAAAGGAAAAGAAGCCGAAAAAGAAGAAAAAGCAAAAAAAGACGGCTGATTTAGAAGCAGCCGCTTAAATAAAAACATTTAAAATTTTTTGATTAAAGGAGATATTATTATGGGATTAGTTGCAATTGGTGCAGGTATGGCTGCTCTCGCATGTATTGGCGCAGGTCTCGGCCTCGGTATCGCAACAGGCAAGGCTGTTGAATCTATCGCACGTCAGCCGGAGGCTTCCGGCAAAATTCAAACCGTGCTTCTGCTCGGCGGCGCGCTTGCTGAGGCAACCGCTGTTTACGGCCTTGTTGTCGGCATTCTTATTATCTTTATGCTTAAATAAGAAAAGCGCGGCGTATAACGACCAAACTGTAAAATTCTTTCAGAAAGGGAAATACAGTAAATGTTAAAGTTTGACTGGAATCTTCTCTGGACTGTTTTAAACCTCATTCTTTTCTTTCTGCTGATGAAAAGATTTCTTTTCAAGCCGATTAAAAAGGTGATGGATAAGAGGCAGGAGCTTCTTGATGAGCAGTTCAGGAATGCAAAGGATGCCAATGCCGCTGCAGAGGAAAAGCTTGCTGATTATGAAAGCAAAATCTCCGGTGCTGAAGAGGAGAAAAAGCAGATTATCAGCGAGGCAAGGCAGAGCGCAAGGGCAGAATATGATAAGATTATTGACAGGGCAGAGCAGGATTCGCAGAAGATGAGAGCGGATGCCAAAAAGCAGATTGAGGAGGAGCGCGAAAGCTCTCTCCGCTCTGCAAAGGAGGAAATTGCCTCCCTTGCAGCAGAGGCGGCCTCAAAGCTTGTTGAGGCGAATATCACCGAAGAGGATAACCGCAATCTGCTTGATGAATTTTTAAACGAAGGCAGTGAGAATAATGACTGATAATTTCAATGATTTAGTTAATGCGCTGCTTTCATCAAAGCCAACTGCCGCGGAGCTTGATGAGGCTTCGGCAGCGCTTAAAAACGAGGAGCTTGCAAACGTTCTTTCAAGCCCCTCTGTTTCCAATGAAGAAAAAAAGGCGGTTTGCGATGAACTGTTTCCGTCCTCCGTTAAGGCTGTTATTTATGAGCTTTCAAGGCAGTGCGAAATTGAGCGCTTCGGGGATGTGACAGCGGCTTATTTTGAAGCGCTGGATAAGAAAAACAGAGTTGCAAGGGCAACCCTTTATTGCGTCACTCCGCCTGATGAAAAGCAGCTTGAGGGCATTAAGGCTTACGTCCTCAAGGAGTCTGACGCAGGCTCTGTTGAAATTGAAACTGTTATTGACAAAAGCCTCATCGGCGGCTTCATTCTTGAATTCGGCGGCAAGCAGGTTGACCGCAGCATGAAATCCAAAATCAGCAGCATCAAAGAGCAGCTGGTTGAAAGCGCAAAGAAATCAAGTGCGGATAATGCAAAGGATATAATTTCGATCCTGCGCGCCAACGTTAAGGATTTTGATTTTGAATCCGCGGGCGAGGAGGTCGGCACCGTTATCTCGGTTGGTGACGGCATTGCAACCATTCACGGCCTTAACAGCGTTATGTTTGGCGAAATCGTCATCTTTGAAAGCGGCGTTAAGGGCATGGTGCAGGATATCAAGCGCAAAACCGTGGGCTGCATTCTTTTCGGGCTTGACAGTGAGATTCATGCAGGCTCAAGGGTTAAGCGCACCCACAGAAAAGCGGGTCTTCCCGTCGGCGAGGGATATATCGGCAGAGTTGTTAACGCTCTCGGCGAGCCGATTGACGGCAAGGGCGATATTGAAACAGAGGATTACCGCCTTGTTGAGCATCCCGCCCCCTCAATTGTTGACAGGAAATCGGTTTCCCAGCCGCTTGAAACGGGCATTCTGGCAATTGATTCAATGTTCCCGATAGGCAGGGGCCAGCGTGAGCTTATTATCGGCGACCGCCAAACCGGCAAAACCTCAATCGCGCTGGACACTATTCTTAACCAGAAGGGCAAAAATTGCATTTGCATTTATAATGCAATCGGCCAGAAAACCTCAACGGTTTCAAAGCTTGTTAACACGCTTAAAAAGCACGGGGCGATGGATTACACGATTGTTGTTTCCTCAACGGCGGCGGATCCCGCTTCGCTTCAGTATATTTCACCCTATTCCGCAACCGCGATTGCAGAATATTTTATGTATCAGGGCAAGGATTGCCTGATTGTTTATGATGATTTAAGCAAGCATGCCGTGGCTTACCGTGCGCTTTCGCTTCTGCTTGAGCGCTCTCCCGGCCGTGAGGCTTATCCCGGCGATGTTTTCTATCTCCATTCAAGGCTGCTGGAGCGCTCCAGCCGTCTTTCACCGGAGCTTGGCGGCGGCTCAATAACAGCCCTGCCGATTATCGAAACCCAGGCGGGCGATGTTTCAGCCTATATTCCAACAAACGTTATCTCCATCACGGATGGCCAGATTTTCCTTGAAAGCGATTTGTTTTTCAGCGGTCAGCGCCCTGCGGTTAACGTCGGCTTATCGGTTTCCCGTGTCGGCGGTGCTGCGCAGACAAAGGCGATGAAAAAGGCTGCCGGTTCGCTTCGTGTTGATTTGGCACAGTATCGTGAAATGGAGGTTTTCACCCAGTTTTCTTCCGATTTGGATGATGAAACCAAGGCAAGCCTGAATTACGGCAAGGGGCTTATGGAGCTGTTAAAGCAGCCGCTCGGCAATCCCATGTCGCTTTCCCATCAGGTTGAAACTCTGGTTTGTGCAATCGGCAAGAAATTTATCAGCCTGCCCGTTAATGAGCTTAAGGCTTATCAGGGCGCGCTGCTTGAATATATTGATGAAAATCATCCCGATATTCCTGAGGATATTAACCGCGAAAAGGTGCTTTCCGATGAGCTTCGCGAAAGAATTCTTAATGCCGCGGATGAATTTAAAGAGGTAAATAATGGCTAACGCAAGGGAAATTCAGAGCCGAATGAAGTCTATTCAGGACACGATGAAGATCACCAATGCGATGTATATGGTGTCCTCCTCAAAGCTTCAGAAGGCCCGCAGGAATTTGAAAAACACAGAGCCTTATTTCTATCTGATTCAGGATAGCCTTGCAAAAATCCTTAATGTTGCGCCTGAGGTGGGCAATGTCTTTTTTGATGAGCGCCCGCAGAAAACAGGCAAGCAGCGCAGAAAGGGTTATCTCGTTATCACAGCCGATAAGGGGCTTGCAGGCGCGTATAACCACAACATTATTAAGGAAACAGAGCAGAGCGCCGCAATGGAAACGGAGAATATGCTTTTCGTTGTCGGCGAGGTGGGGCGGCATTATTTTGAAAAGAAGAATATCCCCGTTGATATTAATTTCAGATACACCGCTCAAAATCCAACTATGAACAGGGCGCGCCACATTGCCGGCAGGCTCACAAAGCTTTTTGAAAGCGGGGAGCTGGATGAGATTTATGTTGTTTACACCGATATGGTTAATTCAATGACCGCAGAGGTCAGAAAAATCAAAATCCTGCCGCTTAAAGAAGAGCATATTGAAATCAGGGATGAAAATAATTATTATGAAAATCCCGAATTTATGCCTGATGCGCAAACGGTTTTCAATAACATCGTGCCCGATTATGTTGCGGGCGTTGTTTACGGCGCGCTGATTGAATCATATTGCAGCGAGCATAATGCCAGAATGATGGCAATGCAAACGGCAACGGATGCGGGTGCAGATATGCTCCGCCAGCTCGGCATTCAGTATAACCGCGCAAGGCAGGCGGCAATAACCCAGGAGATAACGGAGATTATTGCAGGCTCAAAGGCGCAGAAAAATAAGGCGCAATAGATAATAATAAATTCTGATTAGGAGGAATCCTAAATGAATAAAGGAATAATTGTTCAGGTAATGGGCCCCGTTGTTGACGTTCAGTTTGAGGGCGAGCTGCCAAAGCTCAAGGATGCTCTCAAGGTTGAGGTTGACGGCAAGGAGCTTGTTATGGAGGTTTCGCAGCACATCGGCGGCGGCACGGTCAGGTGCATTGTGCTTGCCGCTTCAGAGGGCCTTTTCAAGGGCATGGAGGTTGTTGCAACGGGCGGCGCAATTGCCGTTCCCGTCGGCACCCAGTGCCTCGGCAGGCTTTTCAACGTTGTCGGCGAAACCATTGATAATCTTGATAAAATCACTGATGCCGAAAAATGGGAAATCCATCGCCGTCCTCCAAGCTTTGAGGATCAGGCGGCGGATGTTGAAATCCTTGAAACCGGCATCAAGGTTATTGACCTTCTCACCCCGTATGCAAAGGGCGGCAAAATCGGCCTTTTCGGCGGCGCCGGCGTTGGCAAAACCGTTCTTATTCAGGAGCTTATCACGAATATTGCAAATGAGCACGGCGGTTATTCAATTTTCACCGGCGTTGGTGAGCGCTCAAGAGAGGGAAACGATCTTTGGAATGAAATGAAGGAATCGGGCGTTATTAATAAAACCGCACTCGTTTTCGGCCAGATGAATGAGCCGCCCGGCGCGCGTATGCGCGTTGCCGAAACGGGCTTAACCATGGCTGAGTATTTCCGCGATGTTGACCATCAGGATGTGCTGCTTTTCATTGATAATATTTTCAGATTTGTTCAGGCAGGCTCAGAGGTTTCCGCCCTGCTTGGCAGAATGCCCTCCGCCGTTGGTTATCAGCCAACGCTGGCAACCGATGTCGGCGAGCTGCAGGAAAGAATTGCCTCAACCAAAAACGGCTCAATCACCTCCGTTCAGGCGGTTTATGTTCCTGCCGATGACTTAACTGACCCCGCTCCCGCAACCACCTTTGCGCATCTTGATGCAACAACGGTGCTTTCAAGAAAAATTGCTGAAAAGGGAATTTATCCCGCTGTTGATCCGCTTGAATCAAACAGCCGAATTCTGGAGGCGGACACCGTTGGCGAGGAACATTATAACGTTGCGCGCCGCGTTCAGGAATATCTCCAGAAATATAAGGAGCTTCAGGATATTATTGCAATCCTCGGCATGGAGGAGCTTTCAGAAGAGGATAAAACCGTTGTTTACCGCGCAAGAAAGATTGAAAAATTCCTTTCCCAGCCCTTCCATGTTGCAGAAATGTTCACGGGTCTGCAGGGCATTTATGTTCCCGTTAAGGAAACCGTAAGGGGCTTTAAGGCAATTATTGACGGCGAGCTTGATGATGTGCCGGAAATGGCGTTCTTCAATGTCGGCACGATTGATGACGTGCGCAAAAAAGCAGAGGAAATGACCAATGGCTAATACTTTTAATCTGAAAATCGTTGCGTCGGATAAGGTGTTTTATGAGGGCGGGGCAGAGCGCCTCACCCTGCCGTATATTGACGGCGGCACGGTAACTTATCTTGCAAATCATGAAAACACCGTTATGCCGATTGCGGTTGGCGAGATGGAGATTAAATCCGCTTCGGGCGAGATAAAATCCGCTTTCATCGGCGGCGGCTATATTGAGTTTCTCGGCAATGAGGCAATTGTTGTTTGCGTTTCGGCAGAGCTGCCGGAGGAGATTGACAAGCGCCGCGCAGAGGAAGCAAAGCTGCGCGCAGAGGAGGAGCTCCGCCAGCATCAGAGCCAGGTGGATTATATTGCCACAAAGGCAAATCTTTCCCGCGCAATGGAGCGCATTAAGGTTAAAAACAGGCACGAAGTCTAATATTAACGGGGCGCCCATCGGCGCCCCATTTTCAAAATGTATAATGAATAAAATTTTTTGTTGTTTTATTCGATTTAAGGAAACGCTATGTCAATTAAGTTAATTGCCTCCGATTTGGACGGCACGCTGCTTTCACCGGATCATTTAACGGTTTCGCCGCGCACGGTTAAGGCGCTGCGCGAGGCGCATGAAAAGGGAATAAAAATCGCTATCGCAACGGGCAGAACGCTTTCAATGATTTATGATGTTATTGATCAGCTGCCCTTTGCTGATTATGTGATTTATTCAAACGGCGCCGCAGCTTATGATCTGAAAAATGCGCGGCTTATATATTCACAGCCCCTGCCGCAGGAAATCACCGCGGATATTGTTGATTATCTTGAGGGCTTTGAGGTTTATTATGAGGTTTATTCAGGCGGAAAGCAGTTCAACCAGCCGGATAAGCAGGGCTTTTTCAAAACGCTTAATCTGCCGCAGGAATTCCTTGATGATTATATTAAAAAGCTTTATTTCACAGAGCACCTTGCTGATTTTGCCAAGCAGAATGTTTGCGAAAAGGTGAATGTTTATTATTTCGGCAACCCGGCGCTCGGCGAAATCAAGCGGCATTTTGAGCAGGACGAGCGGGTGTTTTTCACCTCTCCCGTTGAGGGGGATATTGAAATCACCTTAAAGGGCGTTGATAAGGCGCGCGCAATTGATGCAATCTGCAAGGAGCTTGGAATAACGCAGGCGCAGGTTATGGCCTTTGGCGACGCTGATAATGATTTGGGAATGCTTAAAGCGGCGGGCTTTGGCTTTGCAATGGAAAACGGCGATGAAATCTGCAGGCGCGAGGCTCGGTTTCTTGCCCGCTCAAATGCAGAGGATGGCGTTGCCCGCGCGGTTGAAAGATATGCCCTCGGCAAAAAGCCGCGGCTTTTGGTTTCGGCCTGCCTGCTTGGGGAAAATTGCAAGTATAACGGCGGCAATAATAAAAACGATGCCGTCATCGCGCTTTGGCAGGATTTTGAAATCATCCCCGTCTGCCCGGAAACCTTCGGCGGCCTGCCGATTCCCAGGGTGCCAAGCGAGATAATCGGCGAAAGGGTGTGCTCAAAGGACGGCGCGGATTTAACCGCCGAATTTTTAAGCGGCGCTGAAAAAACGCTTTATATCGCAAATGAGAAAAATGCGCTGTTTGCTCTGCTCAAGGAGCGCAGCCCCTCCTGCGGCAAGGGCAGGGTTTATGACGGCAGCTTTTCCGGCGCTCTTGTCAGCGGCAACGGCATCACCGCCGATTTGCTGATGAAAAGAGGCATAATGGTTTTCGGCGAAAGCGAAATCGATAAATTGCTTGACGAAGCGGATTTATGATTATATAATTTATTCAGTAACCTTTTAGGAGTTGATTGTTATGAAAAAGAAACCGGTTATTATTGCGATTATTGTTGTTTTGGTTATTGCGGTTGCGGTTGGCGTATTTTTTGCCGTAAGGTCATCAGGCGGAAAGGATGAGGTTGCGCCCCCCTCTGAGGGTGAGCAGATCACGCTGGACACTGCGGTTATCAAAAATGCGGATTCAATAGCTTTTATTGAATCTTATGAGCCTTCGGAAATCGGGCTGGACGGCACCTGGGATGATTATGACTGGGTTGTTCATAAGACAGAGGGCGAATATATCGATAACGGAAAATATAAGGGCTATTTTGTTCGCATAGAGGTTGGCAATAAGCAGGTTAATGAGGAAAACGGCACCTTCACGGTTGATGTTGCCGGCGTTTATTATATCAGCTATGACGGCGAAACCTTCCTTAAATATGATTCCGAAACAGGGGATTACACAAGAATCAAGGATGTTCATGATATTCCGGAGGTAACTCTCCCGGGTGAAACCACTGCGCCTGAAACAACGGAGGCAGCGGATTAATGATAAGGTCTTATTATGAAAAAGCCCCGCAGGTGCGCGCTGCCTTTGTTGCGGATAATGCAACAATCATCGGCGATGTTGTGCTTGAGGAGGGCAGCTCCGTCTGGTTCGGCGCGGTTGTCAGGGGCGATGATGAAAAAATCATCATCGGCAAAAATTCAAGCATTCAGGATAATTGCACTCTGCATGTTGATTCAGAGCATTCATTGACAATCGGTGAGAATGTTTCCGTCGGCCACAATGCCGTTGTGCATGGCTGCACCGTTGGCAACAATTGCATTATCGGCATGAATTCAACCGTTCTTAACGGCGCAAAAATCGGCAACAACTGCATCGTTGGCGCAGGGGCTGTGGTAACGCAGAACAAGGAATTTCCCGATGGCTCGCTGATTATCGGCGTGCCTGCAAGGGCAGTCGGCAAGGTTGATGCCGCTTCGCTGGAGCATATTATCAATAATGCGGCTCATTACCGTCGCCAGTCCGAAAAATATGCGGCAGAAAGCAAGCCGCCCGTTATTAACATTTAATTGGTGAAAATTATGGCAGAGCATAAGCATAATCACACACATTCGCATGAGCACACCAAGGAGGTTTCAAACCGCCTTGCCCGCGCAATCGGGCATCTGCAAAAGGTTAAGCATATGGTTGAAGCGGGCGAGGATTGCAGCGAGGTTTTAATTCAGCTTGCCGCGGTTAAAAGCGCAATCAACAACACCGGCAAAATCATTCTTAAGGATCATATGGAGCATTGCATTGTTCACGCCCTTGAGGATGGCGATATTGAAATGATTGAAGAGCTTAACACGGCGATTGATAAATTTATGAAATGATTTGCGGCAAAATAAACTATTGACTATTTGAATAAAATGTAGTAAATTATATTGGCAGCAGAAAAACTGCCAATATGTTTTTATGCAGATGTGTCCGAGCTGGCCGAAGGAGCACGATTGGAAATCGTGTAAACGGCGATAACCGTTTCAAGAGTTCGAATCTCTTCATCTGCGCCAAGAAAAGCAGGAGTACATAAGTACTCCTGCTTTTCTTTTTAACAGAAGAGATTCGAAACGAGGTTCCAAAAATGCTTTGCATTTTTGGGAGAAACCTCCGGTGGAGGTTTCGATAACGAGTGGGAATCTCTTCAAGCGCCAAAGGCGCTTCACAGCTATGAAAAAGCCTGAACAATCAACACGTTTATTGACAAAACGGATACTCTTTAATCGTTTCCTTTTTTTGTTTCTTTTACTTTCACGTCTTCTTTGCGCTCTTCATTTAAAATATCAATATAACCAGCCGTAATAATGCCTGATGGCAATGCAACAACGGCAACTCCCATAAGGGCAGAAACAATCGTGAACAATCTTCCTGTATCGGAGACAGGAATGATATCACCATAACCAACGCTGGTTAACGATATTGCAGACCAATAAAGCGCTTCAAAAAAGTTATCAAAGGTTGAAGGCTCGATGTTAAACATTATTAAAGCGGTAAAGAAAACATAGAAAAGAGCCATTGAGGCAACAGCAGCTAAAGAGTGAGACTGGTTTTTAAAAACCTTTAGCAGTCTTTCAAGGTTTTTAGAATACCTAAACATTTTAAAGCTTTTGAACACTTTAAGCGTGCGGACAATTCTAATTAATCTTAACACCTTAAAGCTGCTGTTAATCGGTATCAGCGAAGGAAGAATTGAAAGCAAATCAATAATTGCCATTGGCGTAAACGGATAAAGAAAAAACGATTTGGCGCCTTTATTTAATTTTATATCAGCGGTTAATAATCTTGCTAAATAATCAAATATAAAAATAAAAGCGGTAACCCGGTCTATAATGAATAGCGTAGTTGTATCCTTTTTTGTGAGCAAAGGAACCATACTCAATAATATTGATATAAGCATAACAATATCGTATATCGAACTTCCTTTATTTGCTTTGTCGTTGGCGGGTTCAATAATATCAAAAAGCTTCTCTCTCATTCTTTCATTCCTCATTTGTTTAAGAGTATAATAAGAAGACACCACAATTTTTAAAAAAATACAATTACATACCTTTATCTTACCTTGATTTTCATTATCATTAAATATATAATCTATAACAAGTATTATCAAAGCAGGCAGGGACCAAAGCTTTCTGCCGAAAAAATAAAGTTGCAAAGCGGAATAAATTCTGTTAATATCTAATCAAATAAAATTTTAGGAAGATAAGAATGTTCGTTGATATAGCAAAAATTAAAATCAAAGCGGGTGACGGCGGCGCAGGCGCGGTTGCCTTTCATCGCGAGAAATATGTTGCCTCCGGCGGCCCCGACGGGGGAGACGGCGGCAATGGCGGCAACGTCATCATCCAGGCGTCCTCCCAGCTCTCGTCGTTGATCGACTACCGCTTCAAGCATCATTTCCGTGCCGAGCGCGGCACGCACGGCCAGGGC
>DCTO01000059.1:7402-7837 GCA_002329285.1 Ruminococcaceae bacterium UBA1438 | reverse complement strand
CAGCCACACGCCCACCGGCGGCGGAATCGGCATGCTTGCAATGGGTGCAGGCGGACTTGACGTTGCAGTTGCAATGGGCGGCGGCACATATTATATCCCAATGCCGAAAATGACGAGAATTAACCTTCACGGATATCTCAAGCCCTGGGTTTCGGCAAAGGACGTTATTCTTGAGGTACTGCGCATTATGAGCGTTAAGGGCNNGGCAAAATCATTGAATACGGCGGCGAGGGCGTTAAAACTCTGAGCGTTCCCGAAAGAGCAACAATCACAAATATGGGCGCTGAGCTTGGTGCAACCACCTCAATCTTCCCTTCTGATGAAATCACGCTTGCCTTTTTAAAAGCTCAAGGCAGAGAAAATGACTGGACAGAAATTCTGCCGGATGCAGATGCGGAATATGACGAAATAATTGACATTGATTTATGCGAGCTT
>DCTO01000059.1:3432-7390 GCA_002329285.1 Ruminococcaceae bacterium UBA1438 | reverse complement strand
CAAAATCAAGGTTGACCAGGTTGCTATCGGCTCCTGCACAAACTCATCCTATGTTGATATGATGAAGGTTGCGGCGATTCTCAAAGGTAAAACCGTTAACCCGGGAGTTTCCCTTTGCATTGCTCCGGGTTCAAAGCAGGTGCTTAATATGCTCGCGCTTAACGGCGCGCTTTCCGATATGATTAACGCCGGCGCAAGAATTCTTGAATCGGCATGCGGCCCTTGCATCGGTATGGGTCAGAGCCCGAATTCAGGCGGTGTTTCACTGCGCACCTTTAACAGAAACTTTGAAGGCAGANNAAGCGGCACAAAGGACGCAGGAATTTATCTTGTTTCGCCTGAGGTTGCAGCGGCTTCCGCGCTCACAGGCTATCTTACAGATCCAAGAGAGCTTGGCGAAGCTCCAACCGTTGAAATGCCGACTCAGTTTATCGTTAATGATAATATGATTGAGGCACCGGCAAGCGTTGATGAGGCAAAGGATATTGAGGTGCTTCGCGGCCCGAACATCAAGCCTTTCCCGAAAACCGAACCGCTTCCCGAAAGCCTTGAGGCAAAAGCAATTTTGAAGGTTGAGGACAATATAACAACAGACCATATTATGCCGGCTGGCGCAAAGATTCTGCCCTACCGCTCAAACATTCCGCATCTTTCACAATACTGCTTTGCCGTTTGCGATGAAAGCTTCCCCGAAAGAATCAAAGCTGAAGGTAAGGGCTTTATCATCGGCGGTGCAAACTACGGCCAGGGCTCCAGCCGTGAGCATGCGGCGCTCGTTCCGCTTTACCTTGGCGTTAAGGCTGTTATAACAAAGAGCTTTGCAAGAATCCACGTTGCAAACCTTGTTAACGCTGGAATCCTGCCCTTCACCTTTAAGAACGAGGCTGATTATGACAAAATTGACCAACTTGATGAGCTTGAGTTTCCCGCAATTAGAGAAAAGATTGCAAACGGCGGCGAGGTTATCCTTGTCAATAAAACCAAGGGCGAGGAATATGAGCTTGACGCATCCCACCTTTCAAAGAGGCAGAGGGACATGCTGCTTTGCGGCGGACTGCTTGACTACACAAGGGAAATGAACAAATAAACGGAGGATTAAGCATGAACGAAAATGAAAGAATTGCCATTGATGAGGCTGTAGAAAAATTCCGCTCACTTATGGAAGGACAGCTTGAAAGGGCAAAGAAAATTAAAGAGGACAGGGATTTCATTGATTACGAAAAACTTGACAAAATCATAATCGGAATCTGCGGAGGCGACGGCATCGGCCCGATTATCACAAAGGAAAGCCAAAGAGTGCTTGAATTTCTGCTCAAAGACCAGGTTGAAAGCGGCAAGGTTGAATTTAAGGTGATTGACGGCCTTACAATTGAAAACCGCGCAGCCTGCCTAAAGGCAATTCCTGATGATGTTCTTGAAGAGCTTAAGCAATGCCACGTTATTCTTAAAGGCCCGACCACTACCCCGAGGCAAGGCGACGGCTGGCCTAATGTTGAATCGGCAAACGTTGCAATGAGAAAGGCGCTTGACCTTTTTGCAAATATGCGCCCCGTAAAGGTGCCTGAAGAGGGCGTTGACTGGACTTTCTTCCGTGAAAACACAGAGGGCGGCTACGCAGTCGGCTCTTACGGAGTTAACATCACAGACGATCTTGCAGTTGATTTTACCGTTGCAACACAGGAGGGCTGTGACAGAATTGCCCGCCTTGCTTATGATTATGCAAAGAGAAACAACAAGGGCAAGGTTTCAATCATTACAAAGGCAAACATCATCAAAACAACGGACGGCAAGTTCCTTAATACCGCAAAGAAAATCGGCGAGGAATACCCTGAAATCGTTACAGACGACTGGTATGTTGACATCACAACCGCAAAGCTGATCGATCCTCAGAGAAGAAGGGATTTCAAGGTTTTCGTGCTTCCAAATCTCTATGGGGACATTATAACTGATGAGGCGGCCGAATTCCAAGGCGGCGTAGGCACAGCCGGCTCTGCAAACATAGGCAAAAAATATGCTATGTTTGAGGCGATTCACGGCTCTGCGCCGAGAATGATCAGCGAAGGAAGAGGCCAATATGCCGATCCCTGCAGCATGCTGCGCGCATCTGCAATGCTGCTTTCACACATTGGCTTTGTTGAGAAGGCTAACGCGCTTGAAAAAGCACTTGACATTTGCATGTTTGAAGAAAAGAAGCTGACCATAACAGGCCGTGACACAGGCTGCACCTGTGAGGAATTCGGCGATTACGTTATGGAAACCATCACAAAAATGAACTGATCCCACGGCAATTATTAAATTTTTAAGGGTTGATTGTTATGGACAAAAGAGAAGAAATTTCCGTTTCCGTCATCAAAAGGCTGCCAAGATATTATCGCTTTCTGCAAAGCCTTAAGGAAAACGGAATTGTCAGAATAAGCTCAAAAGAGCTTGCAAACAGAATGGGGCTCACCGCTTCCCAGATCCGCCATGATTTTAACTGCTTCGGCGGTTTTGGGCAGCAGGGTTACGGATATAACGTTCCGGAGCTTCACAGCAAAATCGGAGAGATACTCGGCGTTGGCAACGAAAGGAAGGCAATTCTTATCGGTGCCGGTAATCTCGGCAAGGCTGTTTGCAACAAGATTTTCAGTGTTAACAGCGGCTTCAGGCTTATCGGCATTTTTGATAAGAACGAAGCAATTTGCGGAAAGATGATTAAAGGCATTCCGGTTAGAAACATTGATTATCTTGAGAATTTCTGCATTGATAATAAGCCTGTCTGCGCGGTTTGCTGCATTCCCTCAAACGATATGAAGGAATTAACAGATTTGCTTATCAGCCTCGGAATAAAAAATTTCTGGAATTTCAGCAATTACGACATTGCAATGGCTCATCCGGAAGCTTTGGTTGAAAACGTTCATCTGGCGGACAGCTTAATGACTCTCGGATACTTTATTTCAGCGGAGGATTAAGCCTTGGTTAAATTAAGTTCAAAAGAAATTGTTGATATCCTTAAATATGATACTGACAAGGCAATAATCGTTGAAAAGCTTCCGATTGCAAATTCCGCAAAATTCAAGGTTGAATACAGCGTTGTTGATTTCAGAGATAAATCAAAGGCAGTGCTTACAAAGAATGCTTATCTGCTTAAAAAATTCGGAAGCGCATTCAAGAACGTGAGCGAAACCATTCCGAATTTTGTTCAGTGCGATGCCGCAATTCTTTACGACAGGCGGATATTAACCATATATCCCAACGGCGAGGCCGGAATTTTTGACAGGGACGGCGAGCTATTCTGGAGCGGATATTTTAAATATCACGACCAGGCTGTTTGCGGACTTGCGCTTGAGGGAAAATATTTCTGGTGTATATGCCCAGGTGAAAACTGCGCAATCAGATATTCCTGCCAGAATATGCAGATTGATTTGAGAATCGGCGGCAAGGATGCAAGCACCTTTGAGCACCCCACCCATGTCAGCGTTGATGAAAAGGGCGACGTTTACATATGCTCCGGCAGAAACAAAGTTCGCAAAATCAGCGGTGAAAACTTTTTGGTTTCCGATTATCTGTCTTTTGACGAAAGCATTAAAAGGTTTTATAAATTTGAGGGATACTCAATCGCCGTGCTTTCAAGCGGAACATATTTAATTGACAACAATGAAAAGTAATAAAAAGCACTTAACCATTTCGGTTAAGTGCTTTTTATCTGCTGTCTATTTCACCAAGCATATCAAGGATCACATTAAAAGAATAACTGAATTGCTCTTCTTCCTTATCTGAAAGCTCAACCTCAATTATCTTTTTAACCCCATCCCTGTTAATTATCGCGGGAACGCCTATATAAGCGCCTTTTTTGCCGTATTCCCCATGAAGATATGCGGAAACGGTGAAAATTGAATTTTCATCATGCAGAATGGCAGAGGAAAGCCTTGCAAGCACCATCCCGATGCCATAGCATGTGACCTTCTTTGCCCTGATT
>DCTO01000059.1:1904-3423 GCA_002329285.1 Ruminococcaceae bacterium UBA1438 | reverse complement strand
ATAAGAGGAGTTGATGAAATGAACGCACTTTTCCAGGCAACGAATTCCGAATCGCCGTGCTCACCAAGCACATAGGTGTGAATGTTATTTGGGTTAACCTCAAAATATTCGGAAAGAATGAAGCGCAGGCGAGCAGTGTCAAGCGCTGTTCCGGTGCCGAAAACTCGGTTTGGAGCAAAGCCTGATAAATCAAGCACCAGCTTTGACATAACATCAACGGGATTTGTTGCAACAAGGAAAATTCCTTTAAAACCGTTATCAACAATCGGGGGTATAATTGATTTAAAAACAATATAATTTTTCTGAACGAGATCGCGCCTTGTTTCGCCAACCATCCGCGGCGCGCCGGCGCAGATTACAATCAAATCCATATCGCGGCAATCCTTATAATCGCCGGCATATATTTTAATATTATGAGGCGCAAACGGAAGGCCGTGAGTTAAATCCATTGCCTCTCCCCTCGCCTTTATTTTATTAATATCAATCAGGCAGATTTCATCGCAAATGCTTTGATTTAAAAGCGCATATGCAAAGCTCATACCAACCATACCCGTTCCGACAATGGCGATTTTTTTGTTATCCTGAATCATATAAAAATACACCCGAGGATATTTTAACCAAATCCCCGGGTGTTATTCTTTTATTTTTATTTAAAGAAAAGAGGAAGCTTTTCAAGGAAAATGATATCATCCCTTGAAGCAGCATCACCCTCTGCAAGAGGAGCACAGGAAGCAACAATATTGCCGCCGAAGCGCTCAACAAGCAACTGCGTTGCCTTAAGGCTTTCACCAGTTGAAATAACGTCATCAACATCAAGAACCCTTTTACCATTAAGCAAATCGCCATCCTCATGGCCGAGATAAAGATTTTGCTCCTTCTGGGTTGTGATTGAGGTTACTGTAACCTTTTCCGGGTTATCCATATAAACCTTAACGCCTTTCCTTGCAACGATATATTTCTTACCGCTCTGCTTGCTCATTTCATAAGCAAGAGGAATTGATTTTGCTTCAGGAGTAACAATGTAATCAAACTCCGGCACCTTTTTGAGAAGCTCTCTTGCGCAGCATTCCGCAAGCTCAACATCACCGAAAAGAATGAAAGCAGCGATATCAAGAGTGTCTGAAACAGAAAACTTTTGCAGATACCTTGTAAGCCCTGCAATATGAAGCTCATAAAATTCATCGGCTTTTCTTTCCA
The DNA here is from genome assembly GCA_002329285.1 of Ruminococcaceae bacterium UBA1438. Lineage (GTDB taxonomy): Bacteria > Bacillota > Clostridia > Oscillospirales > Acutalibacteraceae > Eubacterium_R. The sequence continues at coordinate 2,226 of DCTO01000059.1, read as the reverse complement.
TACCATTGATTATCATAGTAACCCTTCCTCCATCTGAACACCGCCAAGCAGGTGGAAATGCAGGTGCATAACCGTTTGCCCTGCATCTGCCCCGCAGTTATTTATAATTCTGTAAGACTCAATGCCCTGGGATTTTGCAATCTGCGGCAGCTTTTCAAAGATATGCGCAACATATTTGCTGTTTTCAGCATTGATATCGTTTGCACAATCAATATGAAGCTTGGGAACGGCAAGAATATGAACCGGCGCCTGCGGATTTAAATCCTTAAATGCAAGCATCATATCATCCTCATAAACCTTTGTTGAAGGAATATTGCCGTTA
>DCTO01000059.1:0-1861 GCA_002329285.1 Ruminococcaceae bacterium UBA1438 | reverse complement strand
ATCGGGACGGCCACCACCGCCGCCGCCTGCAAGCTTTGCAACCTCACGCACAAGATCTCCCGCCTTAACGCCCTTTGCAACAGCATCCTTGCCGCAAACTGCAACAATTGAAGCCTTATCTCCGTTTACGGATGCAAGCACGCCGACTGCATTATCAGCCTTTGACTTAATGTCATCGCCCATTGCACGAAGCGCATCAGGGGCAGTGCCGTCAAGCCTTGCGGTATAAAGGGAAAGCCCGTTAACGTCAACTGCATTGCTCAAAGCATCAGCGCTCTTGAGCCTTGTAAGCTCCTCATTAAGTGCGCTGATTTCCTTTTCATTCTGTCTGTTATCATTAATAAGAACGTTAACCTTATTAACAACATCGCCATCATTTGTTTTAAGAAGCGAAGCGATCGTTTTAACAGTGAGCTCCGCACCTTTAATCATTGCAAGAAGATTTGTGCCGGTAAGAGCGGTTATTCTTCTCACACCGGAAGCAACAGACGCCTCGCTGATAATTTTAAACATACCGAGCTGACCGCTGTTTGAAACATGAGTTCCTCCGCAGAATTCTGTTGAGAAATCACCCGCTTTAACGACGCGGACAATATCGCCGTATTTTTCGCCGAAGAGCATCATTGCGCCCATCTTCTTTGCCTCATCAATCGGCATTTCAAGCATCTGAACCGGAGTTGCGCTCATAATGAAATCATTAACCTTTAGCTCAACCTCTGCAATTTCCTCTTCAGTTAAAGCATTGAAATGAGTGAAATCAAAGCGAACAACCTTTTCATCAACAAGCTGGCCTGCCTGCTCAACATGGGTGCCGAGCACCTCGCGAAGCGCCGCCTGAAGCAGATGAGCGCCCGTGTGATTGCGCATTATAGCAAGCCTGCGCTCTTTATCAATTTCAGCAGAAACGCTGTCTCCAACGGAGATAACGCCGGATCTGACAGAGCCGCTGTGGATATAAATGCCGTCATCGTTCTTTTTTGTGTCATCAACTGCAAATAGGTTTTCGCCGGAGGAAATCATACCGCTGTCTCCAACCTGGCCGCCGCTCATTGCATAAAACGGCGTGGTGTTAAGCACAACTGCGCCGGTTTCACCTGCGCCAAGCATATCAACAAGCTCGCCCTCTGTGTCAATAAGCGCAATAACCTTTGCTTCAGCTGAAAAATCCGTGTAACCGACAAAATCGGTTTTCTCAGCATCTATCTTAACAGAGCCGCCCTTCCATGCATCAGCGCCGGCATCCTTACGGGCAGCGCGGGCAGTTTTCTTCTGAAGATCAAGCAGCTCGCGAAATTTATCCTCATCAACGGTGAAACCCTTTTCCTCAAGAATATCCTTGGTTAAATCAAGCGGGAAACCAAAGGTATCGTTAAGCTTAAACGCATCCTCACCGCTGAAAACGGTGCCCTTTGTGTTTTCAATATATTCATCAAGAAGCGCAAGGCCGGCGTCAATAGTTTTGCCGAAGGATTCCTCCTCTGCAAGCATAACCTTTTTGATAAGCTCACGCTTTGAATCAAGATAATCATAAGCGCTGAGATTGTTATCAATAACAGTGTTAACAACCTCATAGAGGAAAGGCTCGTTAACGCCGAGCAATCTGCCGTGACGACAAGCGCGGCGAATAAGGCGGCGGAGCACATAGCCCCTGCCGTTATTTGAGGGAATAACGCCGTCACCGATCATAAATACCGAAGAACGGATATGATCGGTTATAACGCGGATTGAAACATCCTTTTTATCATCCTCATGATATTTAACGCCTGAAATCTCTGAAATTTTCTTAATTATATTTTGAACCGTATCAACCTCAAAAAGATTATCAACGCCCTGAACTATGCAGGCAAGCCTTTCAAGACCC
>DCTO01000106.1:17017-26909 GCA_002329285.1 Ruminococcaceae bacterium UBA1438 | reverse complement strand
GGAGTTTTAGCAGTCTGATTGTAAGTCCATCCGTCGATTGAAACGGCAGGAGTAATATTAGCCTTGGCAATTGTAAAGTCCGCCGTTGCGCTGCCACCGTTGTAGTTAGCGGTAGCCGCAATAGTTGCCTTAACTGTGTAATTACCCGCATTCGTCGGAACGGTAGCGCTGAAACTATCGCTGCCCTTCGTAGCGTATGTATATGTTACTGCACCGTTTCCTGTATTGCCTGAAACGGAAGGTGCATTTGCTTCCTGACCGTAAGTCCAGCCTTCGATGGAAACGGTCGGTGTAATATTTGCCTTGCCAACTGTAACGCTTACGTCAATATTCGTCTTCGTATTATAGTTTGTCGTATCAGTCGGAACGAAGCTTGCCTTGAAGGTGTTTGTGCCAAAATTGCCAACGCTCGTTCTGCTGTCCGCCCAAGCCCAGGTACCTGCGGTGTTGCCGCTCGGGTTCGTCAGTGTAACGTCCGCAAGAGTCTGACCGTAGGTTGCAGTCAGTCCGGTAGGAGCGGTGCAGGTCGGGTCAGCCTTTGCAATCGTGTATTCAACGCTTGCAGTCGCACCGCCGACCGTAATGCTTGCCTTGTAGGTGCCTGCATTCGTCGGTGCGGTTTCAGTTGCTTCGCCGTACGTGCTGCCGCTCTTTGTCTGATACTGAACCTTTGCAGTGCCCTGAATACCGTTTGCGTCTGTGATAACCACTGCCTTTGCGCTCTTGTCATAGGTAAGGTTATCAGGTGCGGCAATCGTCAGCGTTGCCTTGCTGTTTTCGAGCAGGCAGCCGTCTGCCGAGCAGGTTGCCGTAATAGTCGCACCGCTTGCGGAATATGTGAAGCTGTGAGTATGCGATACAAAAGCAACCTTCTTGTATTCAAGGCTGCGAGCCTCTGCGGTTACAGCAATCGTTTCCTGTCCGTCGGTGCCTGTAATATTTGACCAACCTAAGCCTTCGAGTTCGTTTGCTACGTTTCCGTAAACAGCGCCAAGCGTACCGCTTGCGATAAGCGAGGTAATACCGCTGTTAATACTAACAGAATTATCCGGTAGCCATGGCAGTCTCTCGCAATAAATACCGTAGCCGCGTTCACCGGTTCCTGTTGCTACAATTTTGCCGCCGTTGAGATTAATGCCATTAGCTGCAATACCTCTATTAGCACCGGTAGCACTGATTGTGCCGCTTTCAACAGTCAAAGCGCCGTTTGCATAAATGGCGTCGCCCTGTTCGCTGACAACCTCAAGAGAACCGCCGTTTTCACTGCTGATAATAGTGTCAAGTTGCCTGTTTATCATAATACCGGGGTTAGTGGCTTTAACAACGTTTTCACCCTTAAGAACGATTCTAAGCGGTGCAGCGTCTAAATAAATGATTCCATCGCTGTTTTCGTCACCCGTACCGTCGTACTGATAGCCGTTGAGCGTCAGCGTTGCATAAGTAGTTGTCTCATTTGCAGGAGTGAATTTTACTTTGCCGTCGCCGAATACGTCAGCAGCGTTATCGTCGTAAACAAATGTGCCGCCCACTCTGAGATACGGTGCCTCAATCTTGAGCTCGTCGCCCTCAGTTCTGATTCGGTATGTAGCACTGTCGCTTACAAACTTGTCAATATAGTCTTTAGCTTTAACTGAGCCCGTGCTGTTTGTAAACACGCGGCTTGTGCCGATTTGCACATAGATTTTGCCTTCGCCCGTCAGAGCGTCAACAACCTCGATTGTCACACTGTCGGGAATTACCATATTTGACGGATAGGTTTCGTGAACATCTATCTCATCAATATCAATCTTAGTGACATTGTCGGAAATGGTAACATCACCCGACAGCTTAAATGTTGCAGTTCCGTCATCGGTGAATAATACACCACCGTAGCCATTGGTGGCGATATTGTCGGTAATTGAACCGCCGCTCATATTAAACGTACAGTTCGTTCCGATGAACACGCCTGCAGAGGAAAATGCGGTATTGTTTTTGATAGAGCCGCCGGACATATTGAAGGTGCTGCTTGTCTCAACGTGCACGCCGCCGCCGTAGCCGCCCTGGTTTTTCGTCTTGTTGTTTTCAATCGAGCCGCCGTACAGACTGAACGTACCGCTGTACTGTACTCTTACGCCTGCGCCGTGGTCGGTTGTCATATTGTCTTTAATGGTACCGCCGTACATATTAAAGGTACCGCCATTTACCAGGATTGCGCCGTTTACTGACACTGCGCCCGAGATAGAGCCGCTGTTATCTTCCTTGTCATACAGGTTAAGAGTAGCAACGTTTTCCACATCCATCAGCTGGATTTCCTTGCCCTCGGCTGCGGTAATGCTGTGACCGTCAAGGCAGAGATTTACTGTGCCTTCGGGAACGTTCCAGACGTTTGCCAGAACAACGTCATTTGTCAGATAGTAGTTACCCGCTTCTGTCGGAAGGCTGTCCGTGCTTGTCCACGCGGTGAAAGTAATATCATCGTGAGTGTGAGCCAATACTGCATCCGGAATAGTTACGTTCACAACACCTGTTGGCGTACCTGAAACAGTCACACATGTATCACTTGTTCTGGTGACAGTGATTCCGTCACTTGTTCCATAGGAATCGCTTTCAACAGGGAACATATAACCTTCATCAGCTGTATAGGTAATCGTCGTCATTATTTCGGGAATGGTACTTTTGAAGAAGGTGTTTTTAATAGAACTATCTCCACTGGCTGATGCATTTGCACCACCTGACAGACTCACAGATGCGAAAGTGACTTGTGACAGATCAAGCATTAAAGCGGGGCGAACGCCTGACTCCCAGTATACAAGGCCATCCTCCTCATATACCTCGCCGTTGTTGTAGTCGTAGCCATCCACTAACGCCGCACTGGCACTATGTATATCAAAATCATCATTATCAATTCGTTTGCCGGGTGAGCGAAGCCACCAATAGCCGGATAAACCACATTTACGAATATTAACCGGCAGCTTATATGCCTCGCTTGTGCTTAAAAGATAAAGCTTCACATTACTAACAGTATCATAAACATCATCACTATCATAGCCCTTGGTTGTTAATGTTTCTACTGTTTTGATTGCATCAGCCACTCCTGCAAAAGTTCCTTCAGCATTTGTCAGATTATCCAAATATTCCTTTACCGCTGATTCGCTATACTTATCACTGCTGTCATCAAATTTACTATTTCCAATAAAATCTTTCGCAAACAGAGTTACTGTACCCTCTGTTTCGCTTGTGGATTTATCCTTAATCAGATACCAGTCGTAGCCGTTGAACTTAACTACCTTTGCTGCTAATGCAGTTGCATCGTCAGCCTCAGCAGGTACATAGTCAGCGTAAGCACCGGGAGTAGGAATTGCAAATGTTTTCGTTTCAGAATCAAATTCAACCTTGCTTAAATCGAGCTTTAATGCAGGGCGAACTCCAAACGACTGATTCACGCTGAAGCCGGTACCGCCGTTGGCAACATAACCGTTACTGCCCATCACGAACTCTGCAATAGTTCCATCACTATCGGCCGAGCGCAACCACCATACGTTAGAAATTGCTTCACTTGCCTGAGAACACATCCTGACATTTACCGGTATATTATTTGCTTCTCCTGAACTCAACAGCCAGAGCTTTGCATCCACTTCACTATCACTGTCTACGCCCTTCACCTTAACTGACTCTATGGCTCCGGACACACCCGCAAAGGAACCACCCTCAGCCGTCAGTTTATCGAGCTCACCCTTAACCGTGGAGCTGCTGTATGTATTATTCGTACCAAACGCTGACGCGCCGAAACATTCCTTTGCAAACAGAGTTACGGTGCCCTTGGTTTTGCTCTTTGAGTTATCCTCAATCAGATACCATTCGTAGCCGTTAAACTTTACTATCTTTGCTGCTAAAGCGTCCGCATCGTCAGCTTCAGCAGGTACATAGCCGGCGTAAGCACCGGAATTAGGAACTGCAAATGTTTTCGTTTCAGAATCAAATTCAGCCTTGCTTAAATCAAGCTTTAAAGCGGGGCGAACACCACACGCTTCTCTGATATTGTAGCCAGTGCCGTCAACGCGTCCCTCATCGCCGTACACGCACGACGCATAATCACTATTCGTACCGGGTGAGCGAAGCCACCAGACACCATTCGAAGCCGAGCCAGGGAAATCATAGTTCAGGATAGTCGGGTTGAGATTTTGAGCCTCACTCGTACTTAAAAGATACAACTTCGCTTTCGGAACAGTAACATCTTCAAGAGCAGTAGAAACTATTGCGCCTGCCACGTTATCAAAATCACCGTCTTCTGCAGTCATTGCATCAAACGCAGCCTTAATCTTTGAACAGCTGTAAGCATTGCTGTAACTATCCGAAAATTTGGACAAGCCAAAACCATCGTCCGCAGCAAACAGTGTCACGGTACCTTCCGTGGCACTGGTAGAATTGTCCTCAATGATGTACCAGTTGTAACCGTTAAACTTTACTACCTTTGCTGCTAATGCGTCCGCATCGTCAGCCTCAGCAGGTAAATAGTCAGCATAAGCACTGGGAGCATAAATCTTTATCCATTTAGAGTTCCAATAAACATCCGAGGACATGTTGATAGCAGAAGGCTCAACCTCAACTGCGCTCTCTTCATTGGCGCCTGCTAAAACCTTAAGCCCTGTACCTATTGAAACATCGCTTTGGAAAGGCGGATTGGCTTCTGCAATAAGAGTTCCGCCTGTAATGGTGGTGTTAACATAAACAGATCTGTTTACATAAACTTCGCCGCCGCTCATTGTGAAGCTGGAACCAAATAAACCATACGATGCATCTGTAACACCTCTGTTAACGTCAACGGTGCCGCCTGTAATGCTGATTGTACATCCACTTCCGCCGATGCCCTGGCTTCCTGCAGCGCAGGCAGCATTAACGGTTCCGCCATTAATGGCAATATTACCTCCGTTAGAAGACCAACCTGAATTTCCTATGCCTGCGGTATTATCATAGGTGTGACGACCCGTAGCATTTACAGTACCGCCGTTAATAGTAACGTTACAGCTTGAGCCATTTCCGCCGCTGCCGATACCTGCACCATCGTCTTCGCCTCCGATAGCGGTTACGGTTCCGCCGTTAATTACAACAGGACCGCCATTGCCCATATCTCCGCCGCCTATACCTGCGCCGGCACCTCCTGAGGTAGCGTTTACAGTACCGCCGTTGATAGTGATTGGACCGTTTTCGTCGTTATTTCCGCCGATACCGGCAGCACCATAAGAAGTGCTGGTAGCAGTCAGCGTACCCGTGCCGTTTTTCTGACCGAAAATCGTCAGGCTGCTCGGGTCTGTAACTGCAACGCCCTCCGTTACCGTCAGCGTATATCCGTCGGCAAGAATAAGGTTTGCAGCACCGTTTACGGTAATGCTTCCGTTAACGGTTACATTCGAATTAACAACGTACCACTTGCCGTCCTCAAAGGTTGTAGTGTCTGCGGCAACAACAGTGTAATCATCACAGGTTGCGTCGGTAAAGGTTACCGTGTTGGTGGCAGGGTCATAAGCCGCAGCCTTAAAAGTAATATCATCATGGTCGTCGGATTCGTCACCGCCAGAGGACGACTCAAATATGTAATAACAGTCTTGGCACTCCCATGTGTCGTCTCCTAATGGCTCAACATTCGTACTTCTGCAGCCAGGGTTAGGGCAAGTGGGGGCCGCAAATGCCGTCAGGCTCATGCCCGAGAAGCACGAGAGCACCATCAATAGCGAAAGTACAACGCTTATCAATTTTTTACTTATTGTTTTACTTTTTTCCATACTTTTCCTCCTAGGGAATTTTATTATTTGATTTGTTTATCTTTCCGTTCAGATTATTTGTCCGCTGACCGCATATATTAATATATCGGGCAATATATCTGAATTTATTTTATAATAAAAACTATTTTTAATCAATAAGAGTTTCCAGAATGGAAACAAAAAATAATTATCCTTGTGTTTGTTCAAAAAATCCATTATACTGTTAATATCATAGTCAGAGTAAAGAAGGCAAACCGATGAACAGTAATTTTTCGAAAATTTTGAAGCAAAAGAGAACATCAATGGGAATTTCTCAAGAAATGCTGGCTCAAAAACTGTTTGTTACAAAAAGCACCGTTGCACGTTGGGAAAGCGGTACCCGTATACCGGATATTACGATGATATCCAAGATCGTCGATTGCCTGAATATTGATGTTTCCGTTTTGATAAATACCGCAGCAGACGGTAATATAACGCCTGACATCATAATTGTTGACGATGAAAGAATTATCCTCAACGGCGGTATTCCGATAATAAAGAGTGTTTTACCCGGCGCAAATATTGAGGGCTTTATAAAACCTTCAGAAGCCATAGAATACGCAAAAAGCCACAAGGTGGATTTGGCGTTTCTTGATATTGAAATGGGAATGACGAGCGGGCTTGACGTTTGCGGGGCGCTTTTGGAAAGCAATCCTAAAACAAATGTGATTTACCTCACTGCATACACCGATTATGCACTGGACGCATGGTCAACGGGCGCCAGCGGCTTTATGCTCAAACCGCTGACAGCCGATGGTGTCAGAGAGCAGCTTGCAAAATTGCGCTATCCGTTGATCGCGGGAGGGGTGACAGAATGATAACATGGTACACCGTTTTCACCTTTTCCATCATCAGCGCAGCGCTTTTAATTACCCTGCTGGGAATATGGCTTACGGCGATTATTCCCCTGATTGACCGTTGGAGCAGGCGATTTTTCCTTGCCTATTTCACGGCTTTGATGGCGTGCAGCCTCGTGAGCCTTGCCGATTTGATTATTTACCAATATATCAGTATAGGGACGTTGCGCTTTTTTGGCTTTCTTGAGGTGTTGCTGCTTTCCGTACCGATACCGATGCTGACAGCTTACCTGCTTCACTGCTGCAAAAAGGACGTAAAGAAAAGCGCCGTTTTTCGCACCGTAGTTGGCTTTTGGACGGCGTTTTTAATAATTCTGTCAAGCACGCTTTTTACAAAGTATATTTACTATATCTCGCCAAACGGGCAATATTACCGCGGCAAGTGGTTCCCGCTGCTGATAGTTCCGCTCAGTGCAATTATGATACTGAATTTAACATACTTAATCCGCCGGAAAGGACTGCTTTCACGCAAATATTATCACGGCTTTCTTATAGCCATAATACCGCTGACTGTCGCTCTGCTTGTGCATATCTTTACAGACGTTACCGCGCTGATTGACATCAGCACGGTGCTTTCAGCGGTTTCAATGTTCGGTCTTATTATATCCGAACAGATTGAGCAGAATTTCAGCCAACAGCAAGAAATCGCCCGTCAACGCGCAAGCGTTAATGTGTTGCAGATGAGGCCGCATTTCATCTATAACACAATGATGAGCATTTACTATCTGATTGCGCAGGATACCGAAAAGGCGCAAAAAATTACGCTTGATTTTTCAACTTATCTGCGAAAAAACTTTACCGCATTAGCTACAGACGGAGCTGTTCCGTTTACAGAGGAGCTTGAGCACACACGTGCCTATCTTGAGGTAGAGCAAACACGTTTTGAGGACGGCTTGTTTGTGGAGTTTGACACGCCTCACACGCGCTTCAGAGTTCCGCCGCTGACGCTCCAGCCGATTGTGGAAAACGCCATAAAGCACGGGCTTGACCCGGAACTTAATCCGCTTTATGTTACGGTTAAAACGCGCCAAACTGAAAACGGCAGCGAGATAACCGTTGAGGACACGGGTCCGGGCTTCAGCGACGGCGACAACAACGAGCCTCACGTTGCCCTTGCGAACATTGAGGAGCGACTCCGAATGATGTGCGGCGGTACGCTGAATATAAAGTCATCCGAAAGTGGCGGAACAATTGTCACGGTCTTCGTTCCGCTCAAAAAATAAGAACCTGACTTGCTTGCAGCAAGTCAGAACCTTGTTGGCAACAGTATTTGGAGCCAATGACAACAGGCAAGCTGCGCTTGCCTGTTGTCATTTATTAAATGTCTATATTTATACAATAAAGGCTTTTTTTATACTCTTCGTTCTCTGCGCCGCACAGCCGAAAAAACTATTATTTTTGGCGCTTAAAAATGCAAAATTAAGTACGCTTTTTCGGACAGGAGGGCAAATTTAGCCGGTTGAAAAATCGCCCTGATCTTGACAGAAACGGGAATAAAACATATAATTTTTAACATCATTTTTTATGGGTTAAATATGGAGCGGGAAATTATAAACTTTACCGCAAGGGGCTTCATCAGCATAATAAATAATCAATTCTGATATGTGTGAAAAGGAGGGGCGGCGCCTCTATTTTTTGCTTTTTGCAGAGGGGTGCTGTTGGCAAACCGCAAGTCGTTGAAATCCGGCTTGAAAGTTTGACTTTTTGATAAAACCTCTAACACCGTGCAGATAATTTTAGTACAAATGACAAATTTTTAACAATTTCATAAAAAGCCTTGAAATTTCTATTCTATATGTTATTATATCATTGCTTATTATAAATTCTATAATAAAATTAAGGAATTAAGGAGAGTAATTATGCAAAAGAAATTAAGCAAAATTCCTTTCACAGACACACCTGAGCAGGCTGCCAAGCTTCAGGAAGTTATCGATGCAAATAAGCACGATGAATCCCGCCTTATGGCAGTTATGCAGGAAGCACAGGAAATCTATGGCTATCTTCCTTTTGAGGTGCAGGAAACAATTGCAGAGGGAATGGGCGTTCCGCTTGAAAAGGTTTTCGGCGTTGCAACCTTCTATGCTCAGTTTTCAATGTCTCCCAAAGGAAAATACAACATTTCCGTTTGCCTCGGCACTGCTTGCTATGTTAAAGGCGCGCAGACCTTGGTTGAGCATCTCAGCGAGGCGCTTGGAATCGGCATCGGCGAATGCACGGCAGACGGTAAATTCTCACTTGAGGCTTGCCGCTGCATCGGCGCTTGCGGTCTCGGCCCGGTTATGACGGTTAACGATGAGGTTTACGGCAAACTGACTGCGGAGGACGTTCCGGGAATTCTTGCAAAATATCATGAGTGATATAGAGGCTTGAGATATGAGAATTGAAGACATCAAAAATTTGCTCGGCGCCGAGGTGCTTTGCTGCGAGGAAAACACCGGGCGCGAGGTTTTCACCGCCTGCGGCTGCGATCTGATGAGCGATGTGCTTGCTTTTGNNTTAAGGATCAGGCTGTGCTGCTCACCGGTCTTGTTAATCCCCAGGTTGTGAGAACCGCTGAAATGATGGATATGGTTTGTATAGTGTTTGTTCGTTCAAAAACCCCAACGCCGGAGATGATTGAGCTGGCTGAGGATAACGGCATTGTCATTATGCGCACAGACAAAAGGCTTTATGAAGCCTGCGGCTTGCTGTATTCAGGCGGTCTCAGCGGCAACAAGGTTAAAGCTTGAGCGAACCGTTAGTTTTTCACTTTGATATTGACGGCGATGATTTTTCAATCGCCGGTCAGGCATCTATACAAATCAAAAAGAACTTAAGACAGCTGGGCCTTTCCCCGGAAATCATCCGCCGCGTAAGCATCGCGATGTATGAGGGGGAAATCAATATGGTTATTCACGCGCGCGGCGGCACTGCCGATGTTAAGGTTTTTGAGGACTGTATTGAAATTATTCTCGCAGATAAGGGCCCCGGAATTAAGGATATAGACCAGGCTATGCGCGAGGGGTATTCCACCGCCTCTGACACCACGCGTTCACTCGGCTTCGGCGCAGGAATGGGGCTTCCCAATATGAAGCGCTACACCGATGAAATGGTGATTGAATCCGAAGTCGGCGTCGGCACAACGGTGACGATGAAGATTAACATTGCGTAAAGGCATAGCATTTGAATTATTAAAGATGTGATTTAATGAACGCCTATCAACACTCTGTGCTGTTAGAGCCGTCAAAGTGCACGGGCTGCACCACCTGCCTGAAGCAC
>DCTO01000106.1:206-16958 GCA_002329285.1 Ruminococcaceae bacterium UBA1438 | reverse complement strand
CCCGGCGCCGACTCTTTACGGCCAGTTTGACAATTTGGACGATATTGATTATGTGCTGGACGGCCTGCTCAAAATCGGATTTGATGATGTGTTTGAGGTTTCAAAGGCCGCAGAGCTTGTTTCTGCTTACACAAGGCTTTATCTTAAAACCGAGGGAAATATCAAGCCGATAATCAGCTCCGCCTGTCCCGTTATCGTCAGGCTTATAGCTCTGCGTTTCCCGTCCCTCAGTAACAACATCCTGCATATGCTTCCGCCGATGGAGGTTGCGGCAGGGCTTGCAAGGGAGCGGGCAAAGCGCAAAAGGCCGGATCTTAAAGATGAGGAAATCGGCGTGTGTTTCATCTCGCCGTGCCCCGCAAAGGTCAGCTATGTTAAAAACGGCTTTGCCGATTATAAAAGCAGGGTTGATGAGGTTGTTTCAATCAGCGATATTTATTTTATGCTGATAAATGAAATGCAGCACGGAAGCGATATTCAGTCGCTTTGTGAAACCGGCATTATCGGCCTGAGCTGGGCAAGCTCCGGCGGTGAAGCAACCGCAATATTTAATGAAAAATATCTGGCGGCTGATGGCATTGAAAATGTTATCCGCGTGCTTGATCAGGTTGAAAACGGCAATATTGCCCATCTTGATTTTATTGAGCTTAACGCCTGCCCCGGCGGCTGCGTCGGCGGTGTGATGACGATGCAGAATCCGTTCATCGCAAAGGCAAGGCTTCGCTCGTTTCGCCATGGGCTTCCCGTTTCGCGCAACACGATTGACAGCAATTCGCATTATATTCCTGACGGCTATTTGTTTAACAACCTTCCGGAATATGCGCCGATAACCAGATTGAGCAACAGCATTGCCGAATCAATGCGCATGATGTCGGATATTCAGTCGCTTAAGGAAACCTTCCCGGGTATTGACTGCGGCGCTTGCGGCGCGCCAAGTTGCCGCGCGTTTGCGGAGGATATCGTCAGGGGAAAAACAGATAAAAGCATTTGCCCGTTTATGCTTTCAAAGGAGGCTGAAGCCGAAAATGACGGTGAATGAATTATGCACCTCCCTTAATCTTCAGGCAATCTGCCTGCCCGATCCCGAAAGAAAAATCAACGGCGTTTATATCGGCGATCTTTTAAGCTGGGTTATGGGCAGGGCACAGGCGGATAACGCATGGATAACAATTATGTCCAACATCAATGTTATCGCCGTTGCATCGCTTGCGGATGTTGCCTGCGTTATTTTGGCAGAGGGTGTAACGCTGGATGAAACTGTGCTTGCCACTGCTCAGCAAAAGGGCGTTAACGTGCTCGCCTCTTCGCAGCCCGCTTATGAAACGGCGCTGCAGCTGAACGGTAAAGCGTGATGAAAAAGTATTATTACGATTTGCATCTTCATTCCTGCCTCTCGCCCTGCGGCAATGATGACAATACGCCGAATAACATTGCCGGCATGGCAGTGCTGAACGGCCTTGAAATAGTGGCGCTGACGGATCATAATTCCTGCAAAAACTGCCCCGCCTTTTTCACGGCGGCAAAGCGGTATGGGCTTATTCCGGTTGCCGGCGCTGAGCTCACCACCTCGGAGGATGTTCACGTTGTGTGCCTGTTTGAGGAGCTTGAGGCGGCAATGGAATTTGACAGCGAGCTGCAGCAGCACCGAATGCTGATTCCCAACAGAACGGATATATTTGGTAATCAGCTGATTTTGAACGGCGAGGATGAGCTAATCGGCACAGAGCCGCATTTTCTAACAAATGCCACGGATATTTCTGTTGAGGATGCGCCGCGATTTGTTGAGCGGTTCGGAGGAATTGCTTATCCCGCGCATATAGACCGCCAGGCAAACGGCATTGTTTCCGTTCTTGGCACCTTTCCCGAAACTCCTTATTTCGGCTGCGCAGAGCTTAATAGGGCGGAGAAGATTGAGGAATATAAGGAGCGCTTTCCGATTTTAAAGGATAAAACGATTATCGTCAGCTCCGATGCGCACTACCTCACGGATATGCGCGATAAAGAAAATTATTTTGAGCTTGAGGATGAGCCTTACAGCAGTTCGCTTGTCCGCAGCAATCTTTTTAAAAAATTGAGAGCATTATGAAAGAACTATCTCTGAACATTCTTGATGTTGCAGAAAATTCGGTTAAAGCAGGCGCAACGCTCACCGAAATTCTCTTAACGGAAAACGGCGGCTTGCTAACCCTGGTTATCCGTGATGACGGCTGCGGCATGAATGAGGAACAGGTGGCGGCGGTTATTGATCCGTTTTTCACCACCAGAACAACAAGAAGCGTCGGTCTCGGGGTTCCGCTGCTAAAAATGGCGGCAGAGCAAACAGGCGGCACGCTTGAGATAAAATCAAAAACGGCTGATGCTTCCCCACAGGAGCATGGCACAGAGGTGAAAGCGGTTTTTCACACAGAACATATTGATTTTACCCCGCTGGGAGATGTTGTTTCAAGCCTGCTCACATTAATACAGGGGCATCCCGAAACGGATTTTTATTTCTGCCACAGCAAAAACGGCAAAAGCGCCGAGCTGGACACAAGAGAGGTTCGTGCAGTGCTGGAGGGTGTTCCGCTTAACACATATGATGTTATCAAATGGATGGAAGAATACTTGAAAGAACAGTATTTGGAAATAAACAAATAAATTTTTGGGCATTGCTCAAGGAAATAAAGAAGGATGGAAAAACAGTATGAAATCATTAGCAGAACTTCAAGCAATCAAAGACAGGATGAAGGACAAGGTTGTCCTGCGTGAAGGCAGCAATGACATCAGAGTTGTTGTTGGAATGGCAACCTGCGGCATCGCAGCAGGCGCGCGCCCTGTTCTTAACGCACTGGTTGAAAGCGTCAATGAGCTTGGCCTTACAGACAGAGTAACCGTTTCGCAGACAGGCTGCATCGGAATCTGCCAGTTTGAGCCGGTTGTTGAGGTTTTTGAGCCCGGCAAGGAAAAGGTAACCTATGTTAAAATGGATGCTGATAAAGCAAAAGAGGTTGCTGAAAGCCATCTTCAGGGCGGAAAAGTTGTTTATAAATACACACTCGATGAGGGTGAGTTATAATATCGGAGGTATTTTATGATTCGTTCACAAGTTCTTATCTGTGGCGGTACCGGATGTACCTCCTCAGGCAGCAAGCAAATTCAAAGCGAATTTCAGAAAAACATTAAAGCAAAGGGTCTGGAAGGCGAAATAAAGCTGGTTCAGACGGGCTGCTTCGGCTTATGCGCGCTCGGCCCGGTTGTTATTATCTATCCTGAAGGAACCTTTTACAGCCAGGTTAAGCCTGAGGATGTTGCCGAAATCGTTGAAGAGCATCTTCTCAAGGGTCGTATTGTTGAGCGTCTTGTTTATGATGAAACAACAGCTCCCATTGATGAATCGCATAATGTTGCGCTCAACGATACTGATTTCTACAGAACACAGCATCGTGTTGCTTTAAGAAACTGCGGCGTTATTGATCCTGAAAACATTGATGAATACATCGCTGTTGACGGTTATGCCGCTCTCGGCAAGGTGCTCACTGAAATGAGCCCCGAGGATGTTATTGAAGAGGTTAAAAAATCAGGCCTCAGAGGTCGCGGCGGCGGCGGTTTCCCAACGGGAATCAAATGGAGCCTCTGCGCTCCCAATCAGGCAGACCAGAAATACGTTGTCTGCAACGCCGATGAGGGTGACCCCGGCGCATTTATGGACCGCTCCGTTTTAGAGGGCGACCCGCATTGCATTATTGAAGCTATGGCTATCTGCGGTTATGCAGTTGGCGCAACAAAGGGCTTCGTTTATGTTCGTGCTGAATATCCCATTGCCGTTGCAAGACTTCAGATTGCAATTAATCAGGCAAGGGAATACGGCCTTCTCGGCAAAAACATTTTTGATTCGGGCTTTGATTTTGATCTTGAAATCCGCCTCGGCGCAGGCGCATTCGTTTGCGGTGAGGAAACAGCGCTTATGACCTCAATCGAGGGTAACCGCGGTGAGCCCCGCCCGAGACCTCCGTTCCCGGCAGTTAAGGGCCTCTTCGGCAAGCCAACCGTTGAAAACAACGTTGAAACCTTTGCAAATATTCCCCAGATTCTTCTTAAGGGCGCAGATTGGTTTGCATCAATGGGCACTGAAAAATCAAAGGGCACAAAGGTATTTGCTCTCGGCGGTAAGATTAAGCACACAGGCCTTGTTGAAGTTCCTATGGGCACAACCCTTCGCGAAATCATTTACGATATCGGCGGCGGTATTCCGGATGGCAAAAAGTTCAAGGCTGCGCAGACAGGCGGCCCATCCGGCGGTTGTATTCCTGCATCTCTTATTGATACAAAGATTGACTATGATAACCTGCTTGCAATGGGCTGTATGATGGGCTCGGGCGGTCTTATCGTAATGGATGAAACAAGCTGTATGGTTGATATTGCCAAGTTCTTCCTTGAATTCACCGTTGATGAAAGTTGCGGTAAGTGCACTCCCTGCCGTGTCGGCACAAAGAGGCTTCTTGAGATGCTGGATAAGATTACAAGCGGCAAGGGCACTATGGAAGACCTTGATAAGCTTGAAGAGCTTTGCTATTACATCAAGGCAAATTCAGCCTGCGGTCTCGGCCAGACTGCGCCGAACCCTGTTTTGGCAACTCTTAAATTCTTCCGCCACGAATATGAGGCGCACGTAAGAGATAAGAAATGCCCTGCAGGAGTATGTAAGGATCTGTTAACATATACTATCGATAAGGATAAATGTATCGGTTGCGGCAAGTGCTCAAGAAACTGCCCTGCAGAAACTATTTTCCAAACCGATTATATTGCGCCGGGCCATAAGCTTGCATCTTATGAGATTGTTCCCGATAAGTGCATTAAGTGCGGCGCTTGTATGGCAAATTGTAAGTTTAAAGCAATAAGCAAGCAGTAAGAGAAAGGAGCGATTATACAATGGATAAAATGGTTAATTTAAAAATTAACGGCATTGCGGTAAGTGTTCCGGCAGGCTCAACAGTTCTTGAAGCTGCTCGCTTAACGGGTATTGAAATTCCCACGCTTTGCTTTATGAAAGAAAAGAATGAAATCGGCGCTTGCCGTATCTGCGTTGTTGAGGTTAATGAGGGCAGGGGCTTCCGTATGGTTACCTCTTGCGTTTACCCCGTTTCAGAGGGTATGGAGGTTCTCACTAACACCGATAAAATCCAGCAGTCAAGGAAAACAACTCTTGAACTGATTCTTTCCGTTCATGATAAGAGCTGCCTTTCCTGCAAGCGTTCAACAAATTGTGAGCTGCAGAAGCTATGCCGTGATTACGGCGTTGATCAAACAAGCTTTGCGGGCAATAAGCCTCATTATGAGCTTGATTTATCAACCCCGCATCTTGTTAGGGATAACAACAAGTGCATCCTTTGCCGCCGCTGCGTTGCAGTCTGCAAGGAACAGTTTGTTTCCGTTATCGGCGCTAATGACAGAGGCTTTGACACACAGATTGGTCAGGCTTATGCAAGATCTCTTAATGACACTCCTTGCATCTCCTGCGGCCAGTGCACTGCTGTTTGCCCCACAGGAGCTCTTACAGAGAAGGATGATACCGATAAGGTTTGGGCTGCGCTTGCTGATCCTGAAAAGCATGTTGTTGTTCAGACTGCACCTTCCATCCGTGCAACAATCGGCGAATGCTTCGGAATGCCAATCGGCACAAATGTTGAGGGCAAAATGGTTGCAGGTTTAAGAAGACTTGGCTTTGATAAAGTGTTTGACACCGATTTCGGCGCGGACCTCACAATCGTTGAAGAGGCAAACGAGCTTGTTGAGAGGATTAAGAACGGCGGCACTCTGCCGATGATCACCTCTTGCTCACCCGGCTGGGTTAAGTTCTGCGAATTTTATTATCCTGATCTCCTCGCTCATCTTTCAAGCTGCAAATCACCGCAGCAGATGTCCGGCGCGGTTATCAAAACCTATTATGCAGAGAAAATGGGCATTGATCCGAAGGATATCTTCGTTGTTTCAATCATGCCCTGCACGGCAAAGAAATTTGAAATCACCCGCGATGATCAGAATGCTTCCGGCTATCCCGATGTTGATGTTGCTCTCACAACCCGTGAGGCTGCAAGAATGTTTGAGCGCCTTGGCATTAACTTTAATATGCTTCCCGATGAGGAATTTGATTCTCCTCTCGGTGATGACACCGGCGCAGCCGTAATCTTCGGCGCAACCGGCGGTGTTATGGAGGCTGCTGTTCGTACTGCAAATGCTTGGCTTAACGGCGCAAACGAGGCTATTGAGCTTGAGGCAGTAAGAGGTACTGACAGAATTAAGGAAGCAACTGTTGATCTTGCAGGCACTCCGCTTAAAATCTGCGTTGCTTCAGGCGCTGCTGCAGCAAAGGAAGTTATGGATCAGCTCAAGGCAGGCAATCCAAACGGCTATGGCTTCATTGAGATTATGGGCTGCCCGGGCGGTTGCGTAAACGGCGGCGGCCAGCCGATTCAGCCGCAGTACGTTCGTGATACTGTTGACCTTAAGGCTGTTCGCGCAAAGGCTCTTTATGACCAGGATAAGGGTATGGCTCTCAGAATGAGCCATGAATCTCCTGTTATCAAAACTCTTTACAGCGAATGGTACACAGACGGTTTCGGCGGCCATAAGGCTCACCATGACCTTCACACCTCCTACGTTGCACGTAAGAAGTTTAAATAATTAAATCAACAGGGCTGACTGCGTTATCACAGTCAGCCCGATTTTTATATTAGACAACTTTGGATTTACGGAGATGAATTATGAACGAAAACAACAATTTGAATTACACATATATTTTAAAATGTTCTGACGGTTCTTTGTATTGCGGCTGGACAAATGATATTGAAAATCGGTTAAAATCCCATAATGCAGGAACCGGATCAAAATACACGCGCACAAGACTTTCCGTTGAACTTGTTCATTATGAAACCTTTGCAACAAAGCAGGAGGCGATGAGCCGTGAATACCACATCAAAAGAATGACGCGAAAAGAAAAAGAACAGTTGATTATGCGGCAAAATAACGCTTGACTTTTTCTTTTTTTAAATGGTATAATCCTAAAAAAACAATAGCATAACGACACAAGTAGCGCATGGCGAGTAAATCTGATTACGGTACAATGCATAGTAACCAAACCGCCTGCACTGCTTATTTTTTATGCTCAAAAGGAGACAGAATTATGCCGAGAAATCAATTTCAGAGAATGGTTTTTGCTTTTCTGACCGCTGTTGTCACCGTCCACGCCTATGTGTTTTACAGCCTATATGTTGTCAACGGAAATACGCTGATGGAAATAACAGGCGCTGACAGCGTTCTGCGTGCAATTAACACGCAGGGAGGCGTATATATGTTCGGACGTATGCTGCCAATATGGGCGGTAGTTGTGCTTTTCACATGCGACGGGTAGATAAACTCAATAACTTTTGATTTGTTATATAAATTACCATTGATTTATATACTATAATATGTTATAATACAGGCGTTCTGACGGAAAGAGGCTCTGACCGAAAGCGCGCTGTAATACCAAAATTATGCCGTGCTGTCAGCACGGCAATTTTTATTTGAAAGGAAATAATAAAATGGAAACAAAAGTTGCAGTAATCGGAATTATAGTTGAAAACTTAGAAAGCGTTGAGGCGCTCAATGAGCTTCTCAGGGAGTACGGCGAGCACATTATCGGCAGAATGGGCATTCCTTATAAGGAAAAGCACATCAACTGCATCACCGTTGTGATTGATGCAGAGGCTGATACAATCAATTCACTCTGCGGCAAAATCGGCAGGCTGGACGACGTGTCCTCAAAGGCTGCATTCTCTAATGTATAAAAAATTTATTGATAAGCTTGAGAAGCAGGGCTCGCTTTCCTTTGATGAATATTTGGCGCTGATTGAGCATCGCGATGAGGTTCGTGAATATGCCGCAGAGCGCGCGTTTGCAGTTCGCCGGCGGTATTACGGCAACACGGTGTTTATCCGAGGGTTGATTGAGCTTTCAAGCTATTGCAAAAATGATTGCTATTATTGCGGCCTGCGCGCTTCAAATAAAAATGCGCAGCGCTATCGTCTGACGGCAGAGCAAATTTTTTTCTGCGCCGAAAACGGCTATGAGCTTGGCTTTCGCACCTTCGTTTTGCAGGGCGGCGAGGACGCTTATTATACGGATGAGCTTCTCTGCGGCGTCATCTCCAAAATCAAGGCGTGCTTTCCCGATTGTGCGGTAACGCTTTCCCTTGGCGAAAGAAGCACTGAAAGTTACCGTAAGCTGAAGGAAGCGGGGGCAGACCGTTACCTGCTTCGGCACGAAACGGCGAATGAAGCGCATTATAAGCGCCTGCACCCAAAGGCAATGAGCTTTGAAAACCGCATGCGCTGCATTTATGATTTAAAGGCTCTGGGCTATCAGCTGGGGGTTGGCTTTATGGTTGGATCTCCGTTTCAGACAGAGGAGGATCTTGCGCGCGAAATGCTGTTTTTAAAGGAGCTTCAGCCCCAGATGGTTGGCATCGGGCCGTTTGTTTCGCACAGGAATACGCCGTTTAAGGATTATGAAAACGGAACGGCAGAGCTTACAACCTTTTTGCTTTCGCTTATCAGGCTAACCTTGCCGCGCGTGCTGCTGCCCGCAACCACTGCGCTCGGAACTGTTGACCCGATGGGGCGCGAAAAGGGAATTCTTGCGGGCGCAAATGTGCTTATGCCTAATTTATCGCCCGTTGGCGTCAGAAAAAAATATTTGCTTTATGATAATAAAATCTGCACCGGCGATGAAGCAGCCCAGTGCATTGAATGTTTAAAAAACAGAATTGCCGCAACAGGCTGTGAAATCGTTACGGATAGAGGAGATTACCGCTATGAGTTATAATGTTAAATCAATGAAGGCTGAAGAATTTATCAGCCATGATGAAATTCTTGATACAATAAAATATGCAAACAATAATAAGAATAACGTTGCCCTGATTGATGAAATTCTTGAAAAGGCAAGGCTTCGCAAGGGGCTTTCTCACCGCGAGGCAAGCGTGCTGCTTGCCTGCGATAATGAGGAGAAAATCAAGGAGATTTATGATCTTGCAGAGCAGATTAAAAAAGACTTTTACGGCAACAGAATTGTGCTGTTTGCGCCTCTTTATCTTTCAAATTATTGCGTTAACGGCTGCCTTTATTGCCCTTATCACCTCAAGAATAAGCATATCCCGCGCAAAAAGCTCACCCAGGAGGAGGTTGCAAGGGAGGTTATCGCCCTTCAGGATATGGGCCACAAGCGCCTTGCCATTGAGGCGGGCGAGGATCCCGTTAACAACCCGATAGAATACATTCTTGATTGCATCAAAACAATCTATTCAATCAAGCACAAAAACGGCGCAATCCGCCGCGTTAACGTTAATATTGCCGCAACCACCGTTGAAAATTACCGCAAGCTGAGAGATGCGGGAATAGGTACATATATACTGTTTCAGGAAACCTATCACAAAAAGAATTATGAAATTCTGCATCCCACAGGGCCAAAGCATAATTATGATTACCACACCGAAGCTATGGACAGGGCAATGGAGGGCGGCATAGACGATGTGGGCATCGGCGTTCTGTTCGGGCTTGATAATTATCAGTATGAATTCGCGGGGCTTCTGATGCATGCAGAGCATCTTGAGGCTGTTCACGGCGTCGGCCCGCACACAATCAGCGTGCCGCGCGTTAAGCCCGCGGATGATATTGATCCCGATGATTTTGATAATTCGCTTTCGGATGAAATGTTTTGCAAAATTGCCGCATGCATCCGTATCGCCGTGCCTTATACCGGCATGATTATCTCCACCCGCGAAACTCCGGAGGTCAGGGCAAAGATTATACGCCTCGGCGTAAGCCAGATAAGCGGCGGCTCGTGCACCTCCGTCGGCGGTTATGCAGAGGAGGAGCGCCCGCATGACACGGAGCAGTTTGACGTTTCTGATAACAGAACGCTGGATGAGGTTGTTAACTGGCTTATGCGTGAGGATTATATCCCGTCCTTCTGCACGGCCTGTTACCGCGAGGGAAGAACGGGCGATCGCTTTATGAGCCTTTGCAAATCCGGGCAGATTCAGAATTGCTGCCATCCCAATGCGCTGATGACCTTAAAGGAATTTCTTATGGATTATGCAAGTGAGGACACCCGCAAGCTCGGCGAGGCAATGATTGAAAAGGAAATCGGAAATATTCCGAAAGAAAAGGTGCAGCAGATTGTTCGCGAGCGCCTTGTTAAGATTGAAAACGGGGACAGAGATTTCAGATTTTAAATTGAGGATTCGTTATGAGCACTTTAAATACAACCCCCTCCGCAGAAAGGCCGCATATCGGCTTTTTCGGCCTGCGCAATGCGGGCAAAAGCTCGCTTGTTAACCGTTTCACGGGCCAGCAGGTTTCACTTGTAAGCGAGGTTAAGGGCACAACAACGGATGCCGTTAAAAAAACTATGGAGCTGCTGCCCCTCGGCCCGGTGGTTATTATTGACACCGCCGGCTATGATGATGAGGGCGCGCTCGGCGAAATGCGCATTCAGGCAACTCTGAAGGCACTGGGCAGCTGCGATATTGCCCTTCTTGTAACTGAAAATGAAAAGCTCCTGCCATCAGAGGAGGAGCTGCTGGGCCTGATTAAGGGCAGGGGAATCCCTTTTCTGCTTATGCATAACAAGGCGGATTTGCTTGAAAAACAGGCGGCGGATGAAATATATGTCAGCGCAAAAAGCGGCGCGGGAATTGAGGCACTCAAGGAAACCGTTGCGCGCATCCTTGGCGATAGGGTAAAGGAAATCCGCTTTGTCAGCGATTTTATCAATGCGGGGGAAACGGTAATATTCGTCTGCCCGATTGATGAATCAGCCCCGAAGGGAAGATTGATTCTGCCGCAACAGCTTGCCATTCGCGATGTGCTTGATGCCGGCGGCATTGCGCTCACGGTTCAGCCTGAGCAGCTCACGCAGGCTCTGCAAAATCTGCAAACGCCGCCGGCGCTTGTTGTCACGGATTCGCAGGTGTTTGGCAAGGTTATGAAAATGGTGCCCCAAAGCATTCCGCTCACCTCATTTTCAATTCTGATGGCGCGCTATAAGGGTTTTCTTGAAACCGCTCTGCGCGGCGCAAACTCGCTTGATGCTTTGGGGGACGGCGCAAAAATCCTCATCAGCGAGGGCTGCACTCATCACCGCCAATGCAATGATATCGGCACGGTTAAAATGCCAGGCTGGCTTAAGGAATACACCGGCAAAAGCCTTGATTTTTCCTTCACCTCTGGGCACACCTTTCCGGATGATTTGGGCGAATATGATTTGGTTATTCACTGCGGTGGCTGTATGCTGAATGATGCTGAAATGAAAAGCAGGCGCATTGCCGCAGAAGAGCAGGGCGTTTCTTTCACTAATTATGGCACCGTCATCGCAAAGATGAACGGCATCCTTGAAAGAAGCACGGAAATATTAAACCAATAAAACAAAGCCTCGGCGCATAAATGCCGAGGCTCGTTTTTTTATTCGTTTATTAAAGCACTTTTATTTAAAAATCTCGGTGGGGAGGAAGAGCTTTTCCTTTGGCGTGAAGCCTTTGCTGATTTTTAATTATATTCATAATCGGACACTTTAATCAAATGCGCCTTTATTGCTGTTTCTGATTAAATCCGCAAGCTTGAGAAAGTGCTCGCTTTTAATTATCGCAATGCCCTGCGCCTCATCGCCAAGCACAACAAGGCGGTCGCCGGCAGAAATGTCAAAGGTTTTTCTGGCCTTTGCGGGGATAACAATCTGCCCCTTGTCGCCAACGGTCACAACACCGAAAAGATGCTTTCCCTTTGGCGGAACATTAAGCCCCATATTATCCTCTGCATTGTAATTTGCAAGATCATCAAGCGAAACGCCGAAGATTTCCGCAAGCAGCCTGCATTTTTCAAGATCCGGAACGGTTTCGCCGCTTTCCCATTTGGCAATCGCCTGGCGGGAAACGTCAAGCCTTTCGGCAAGCTCCTCCTGGGTAAGATTATTCAGCTTTCTCAGGTTCAGCAGATTGTTGTTGAACATTTTTCTTCTCCTTTTTAATTCCAAGCACCGCCCATCTGATAAACGGAATTCGGGAAATGATTTCATTCAGCAGCAGGCCGCCCGCAAAGCCGCAGATAAGCACGGCAATGTAAGTCACCGGCACGGGAAGGCTTGCATATTTCACCAGCAGAAATGCGCTTGCAGATAGGGGAAGATAGTGAAAAATATAAAGCCCGAAGCTGCGTTTTGCCATAAAAGTTCCAAGCGCGGTCTTTTTGTTGCCCCATTTATAGGCGGCGCCAAGAATTGCAAGGCAGGCGCACCATGCATAAGCAATGGCGGGGATGCAGTTGAACACAGGATTTTCGGCATAGTTTTCGCCGAAATGAAGGTAAATATAAACTCCTGCAAGCACGGCGGAAAGGATAATCAGTGCCGCGCTCCATTTGCTGATTCTTTCAACAACCTCATCATGCGCAAAAACAAAATAGCCCAGAAAGAAGGTTAAGCCGTAAAGCCCGAAACGGTAAGCCACGATAATTGGCGTGTTCAGAATAAAGCTTGAGCCGTAAACGGGAATAACAAGCGCAAGAGCAATCGGGAAATTAACCTTGCCGCAAAGCTCATAAAGCCTGCCTTTTTCAAACCTTTTGATAAAAGCAAGCAGCATTGAAAAAAGCCAAAGCATCTGAATAAACCATAAAACGCCCGTGCCCGAAATCGCCATAATCGGGTAAAGCATAAATTTCGGCGCCTCTATTTTTTCAAACGCACCCGAAAGCTGCATATTGAAATAACCCTGAATCCACTGAAAAACAAAAAGCCCGATTGTTGATGGCACAAGCAGCTTTGTTGTGCGCGATTTAACATAATCCTTTATGCTGTGGTTTTCAAGATAATAGCGCGAGCACATCCCTGCAATGATGAAAAGCAGAATCATCATCCAGGGATAGAGGATATACTGAATCGCGTCCTGATACTGCACCTCTTTGAAGGGTCCGATAACTCCGGCCGCAGCCTCGCCGTTAAACATATATATCACATGGAAAACAACAACGCAGGCAATCGTTGCCCATCGGATATTATCAAGATAAATCTTTCTCATTCTTTTCCCACCTTTGCAATTATTATTAACATAATTATAGCACTAAAGGGAATGCGTGTGTATAAACTAAAGCAAACATTTTATAAGCTTTTTGTTAATTTAAGTTGCTTTATAAAATCGGATTTGTCTGAATGGTTAAAAGCTTATCTGATTTGAAATATATGAGCTTTGCTTGGCTTCCTTAACAATATCACCCGCCTGCAGATTCCCGATCAGCAGGGGAGAATCAGGGTTGTGATTCTTAATGTTTTTCAAAACGGTTTCTTTATCATAATTTGCATAGCAGTATTTGCACAAATGCGGGCAGGTGTTATACATCCCGATATCGTTGCCCAAAAGGCAGTTGCAGGCGGAGCGGGCGCCGGGGGCTTTCGGCACAACCAGTTTTTCTCCTATTGCATGCTCAATAACCTCGCGTGTTGCGCATCCCGCAGTGTCAATTCCGAATTGCGCCAGCTCCTCTCCCTCACAGCAGGTGCGAATAATAATGCCGTGCCTTTTGCCGATTTCGGCAAAGGCCTCTCCTATTTCAAGGCGCTGCTCTTTGGCAACCTCCTTAACTCCGGGGAAATTTCGCCGCGTCTTTTCGTATAAATCAATAAAGCTGATAACCGCGTTTTCAGTGCTGCCTTCAAATGCTTCTGCCATTTTTTCAAAAGCTTTTATGTGAAAATCAGCAGAATATTTTTCAGAGATAAATATTGGGTCATATCTCCAGCTCATGCTTTTTGCGCCAACCGCAGCGGCAAGGGCGCGAAAGCTTTCCATAACCTCTGCCTTGGGCGGCACATTCGGCTCAATCTCTTTCCCGTATGGCGTTATGGTAACAGACCAGAATTGCCTGAAATCCGAAAGCTTATCAAGCTTTCCGAGCATCGGCGCGGGATTTTTTGTGCAAAAGGAAAGCAAATCCACAACCTCCGGGTTAATCTCATATCGGGTCACCTGATTCGGGTAATAGGGATTGCGCACAAGCACAAAGCCCTCTTTTATTCTGTTAAAAAACCATTTGCTGTAAAAAGCCGGAATGTCCGTTCTCTGCCCGGAATTAATAATCATTTTGGCTCCTGTTATCGCTATTAAGCTTTGCTTTATAATCCTCGCCCCAGCTCCAAAGGCTTTTAATAACCGGCCTTAAGGTCATGCCAAGCTCGGATAATTCATATTCAACCCTCGGCGGCACCTCTGCATAAACGGTTCTGATAACAAGCCCGTCCGCCTCCATTTCGCGCAGCTGCGCAGTCAGCACCTTTTGTGAAACGGAGCCGATGGATTTTTTTAATTCTCCGAAACGCATTTTCCCGCTATCCAAATCTCTTAAAATAAGCACCTTCCATTTGCTGCCAATAAGCATTAAGGTTGTTTCAACCGGGCATGCGGGCAGAGAATTAACATCTGTTTTAACTGGCATTTTAAACACCTCCGTAAAAATCTGAAAAAATTTTTGATTAAATTTTGGCTTAAATACAATAAGTGTTTCTTTTTAGTAACTATGGCACAAAATTGTGCTTACTTTACATATGATACCATGTGATTTATACTAAAGTCAAGAGGTGAGGAATCTCCTTCAATTTAAAAGGCGGTGATATAAATGTTATTTGAAAAGGATAATTATCAGGAAAAGCTTGATAGGCTTTCAGATGCAATCAGGGATGCGGATGCTGTTGTTATCGGCGCGGGCGCCGGGCTTTCAACCGCTGCTGGCTACACCTANNTTCTCTGATTTCAAAGAAAAATACGGCTTTGATAATATGTATTACGGCGGCTTTTATCCCTATAAAACACAGGAGGAATTCTGGGCATTCTGGTCAAGATATATTTATGTTAACCGCTATATGCCGATTCCGAAGGATACTTATAAAAAGCTGTTTGAGCTGGTTTGCGATAAGGATTATTTTGTGCTCACAACAAATGTTGATCATTGCTTCCAGCGCGCCGGCTTTGATAAAAAGCGCCTGTTTTACACCCAGGGGGATTATGGGCTTTTCCAGTGTTCAGAGCCGTGCCATCAGCAAACCTATGATAATGAGGAAATTATCATGCGGATGTATGAGCAGCAAAAGGATATGAAAATCCCGTCAGAGCTTATTCCCAAATGCCCGGTTTGCGGCAAGCCGATGACAACCAATTTGCGTTCGGATAACAGATTCGTTGAGGATGAGGGCTGGTATGTTGCCTATAATCAATATGAGGATTTTCTTCGCAGGCATGATGGGCTAAAGGTGGTTTATCTTGAGCTTGGGATTGGTTATAATACGCCAGTGTTTTGTTCTTTGAGCACCACCAAGAAATCAAGAAAAAACAAGGTAAAACAACAGATTCCAGAGATTTTGCAATATGAAGAAAGGCGGTGCGCGTAATGTTCGGTAGTAATATTCGAGTAGCAGATACCCCGGACGGTATCAATAAGCTGCGGGATACTTTGAACAATGCGGATGCCGTTATCATAGGAGCCGGAGCCGGTTTATCTACCTCTGCTGGCTTTACTTATTCAGGAGAACGCTTCCAAAAGTATTTCAGCGACTTTATCTCCAAGTATGGGATTCGTGATATGTATTCGGGAGGCTTTTATCCCTTCCCCGATATGGAAACCTTATGGGGATGGTGGAGCCGTCACATTTGGGTAAACCGGTATATGAAAGCACCGAAGCCCGTATATGACGAGCTTTTCCGTCTGGTTCAGCACAAGGACTATTTTGTCCTCACAACGAATGTGGATCATTGTTTTCAGAAAGCGGGCTTTGATAANNTGTTTTATACGCAGGGCGACTATGGCCTGTTTCAATGCAGCGAGCCTTGTCACCAAGCCACTTATGACAATGAAGAAATGGTCCGTAATATGCTCGAAGCACAGGGCTATGTCATCGACGAAAACAATGAGCTGACCGTCCCTGATGGGATAACTCTTAAAATGTCTATTCCAACAGAGCTGATTCCCCGTTGTCCTGTGTGCGGCAAACCTATGACGATGAACCTTCGCTCTGACAACACCTTTGTTGAGGACGAAGGCTGGCATATTCACGCAGAGTATTATTCAGAATTTCTGCGCAGACACCAAAATCTGAAAACTGTATTTCTGGAAGCAGGGATCGGCGGGAATACGCCAATCATAGTGAAAGTGCCTTTTATTCGCATGACACACGAATGGCCTGACGCCACGTATGTATGTCTTAACTATGGCGAGGCGTTTGCGCCTGACGAGATCAGAAAAAAGTCAATTTGTATCAATGGCGATATAGGCGATATTTTGGATCGTCTTAAATCTGCCGAATAGACAACAGAATAATATAAGATTGCCGAGGGCGTTTCATCTAACCGGATGGAGCGCCCTTTTGCTATATATACCGACCGAAGAAAGGAGGATCAAGATGGCCGTATTCCGTGTTGAGAAAACAAAGGACTTCACCATTATGTGCAATCACCATTTGCGCAATACGAAACTGTCGCTGAAAGCAAAGGGTCTGATGTCCCTTATGCTGTCGCTGCCGGAGGATTGGGACTACACCANNTTCCACCGCCCTAAAGGAGCTGGAGCAGCAAGGCTACCTCACGCGGCAGCGGCTTCGCAATGCCAACGGGCAGCTCGGAGATATTGAGTACACCATACACGAACAGCCCGTAACCCCTGAAACAGAGCCATTTTCACCTAAACGGGAAAATCCAAG
>DCTO01000106.1:0-188 GCA_002329285.1 Ruminococcaceae bacterium UBA1438 | reverse complement strand
AAATACTAATAGATCAAAAACTGAAAAATCAAAAACGAATTTATCAAGGACCTATCAATCAATCTATCCCAAAGCGGGAGAACGAACATACAGACAGGAGCCGCAGGATCGGATAGATAGGATGGATATGACAGACGCTTATCGTGAACTCATTATCCAGATGATTTTGGAAAAGAACAATATGCACG
>DCTO01000118.1:222-14865 GCA_002329285.1 Ruminococcaceae bacterium UBA1438 | reverse complement strand
TTTCATCGCCCCCGGGAATGAATACGGCTTTCAGTTTATCGGCTCAGTCAGCGTAAGACTTCTGCTCAAGGTTGGCCTTTCCGCCGGAAAAACCTTTTTAATCAATTTAATCAAAAAATAATTAATTATATTTTCATTATATTAAAGGAGAACTGTTATGAAAGAAACACCGGTTAACAAAATAATGGAAAACACTCTTGAAAAAATGCGTGAAATGGTTGATGTTTCAACCATCATCGGTGATCCTATCCAAACGGGTGACACAACTTTGATTCCTGTTTCAAAGGTAACCTATGGCTTCACAAGCGGCGGCACAGATCTTCCGTCAAAGCAGAATACAGAGCTCTTCGGCGGCGGTGGCGGCGGTGGTATATCCATCACTCCCGTTGCATTCATTGTTATCCAAAATGAAAAAATCAGAATGATGCAGATTAATAATTATTCATCATCTGCAGACCGCGCTATCGCTATGATTCCTGAGCTTGTTGATCAGATTTCACAGCTCGTTAAGGCAAAGGGCAATGATGAAGAAACTGATGCAGAATAATAACTAAATTTTTAATCACCTGCATATAATTTTGCAGGTGATTATTTTGTTTAAAAAAATTACGGCGCTTTTTATTGCTTTTGTGCTTATACTTCCGATTAATGCTTATTCGGCTGATTGCTCCGCTGCGTCTGCGATTGTTATGGATTCAACCACAAATGAAATCCTTTATTCAAAAAACATTAATGAAAAGCGCAGCATCGCTTCGACAACAAAGATTATGACCGCGCTTCTTGCATGTGAAAGCGGCAGGCTGAATGAAACCGTTTCAATAACTTTTGATATGGTTAACACCTTCGGAACTCTTTTGGGGCTTCGTGAAAATGATGAAATAACGCTGCGAGATCTTGTTAAGGGAATGCTTCTGCCATCAGGCAATGATGCGGCAAATGCAACAGCGCTGTTTTTGGGCGGCAGCTTTGAAAGTTTTGCTGATATGATGAATGAAAGAGCCGCTCTTCTCGGAATGAAGGATTCGTTTTTTGTAACCCCCTCCGGGCTGGATGAAGGAAATCATCATTCAACCGCTTTTGATATGGCTTTACTTGCATCAGCAGCAATTAATAACAGCAATTTTGCGCAGATTTGCGCCGAAAAAAGCTCTGAAGTTGTTATTAACGGCAAAAAGCAAACTATATATAATCACAATAAGCTGCTGTTAAAGCTTGATGATTGCGTTGGCATAAAAACGGGATATACCGATAAGGCGGGACGATGCCTTGTTTCTGCTGTTAAGCGGGATGGCGTCACTCTCGTGTGTGTAACTCTTAACGATGCTGATGATTGGAATGATCATATTAATCTTTATTCCGCTTCTTTTGATATGTATTTTGAAATAGATATCAGCCGTGAGATTGAGCTTGAATTGGTCGGCGCATCAAAAAACAGCCTTAAGGCGAATTATTTAAAAACTTTAAGCGTTATTGATAATAATATATCAGTTGAAATATACGCATTGCCATTCGTTTATGCTCCGGTAAGCAAGGGAGATCGAGTCGGAAAGGCAGTAATAAAATATAAAGAAAAGGAAATTGCCGAGGTTGATGTAACGGCGGCAGAGGATGTTGAATATTATGGCGAACAGGTTTGATGTCAGGCTTCAGAAATATATGGCAGATTGCGGTGTTGCCTCCCGCAGAAAAAGTGAGGAGCTGATTGAACAGGACAAGGTTAAGGTTAACGGTCATGTTGCTCATATCGGTGATAAGATTAATCCAAAAAAAGATTTGGTAACCGTTCACGGCAAAAAGATAAATAAGGCAACGCAGATGAAATATATCGCTCTTTATAAGCCGAGAGGGTATATCACCACTGTTACTGATGACAGGGGCAGAAAAACCGTTATGGAGCTTGTTAAGGGCGTCAATGAGCGCATCTATCCCGTCGGCAGGCTTGATAAGGATTCCGAAGGGCTTCTGCTTCTCACTAATGACGGCGCTTTTGCAAACGCACTTATGCATCCAAGCCATCATTTTGCAAAGGTTTACAGGGTTACCGTTCGCCAAAGCGTAACCGATGAAATGCTTTTAAAAATGCGAAGCGGAATAGAGATTGACGGAAGAGAGACTGCCCCCCTGTGAAATTACCGTTATATCGGAAGAAGAGGGGAGAACGGTGCTTGAATTTATACTCAGAGAAGGAAGAAACCGCCAGATCAGAAAAATGTGTGAGGCTGTTGGCCTAACGGTTGCTCGGCTTAAAAGAATTTCAATAGGCTCAATAAAGCTCGGGATGCTTCAGCCCGGGCAGTATCGAGAGCTAACCGAAAATGAAATTAAGCGCCTGCTGCGCACGGCAGGGCACAGCGAAGAGAAATAATATTTAATCAAGGGCGGTTTATCCGCCCTTATTTAATTTATTATAATTATAAAAAACAGTTGTATTTGTTAATCTAAAGTGTTAAAATAATTTAAAATGGGAAATTTTAGAGTTTTCTCATTTTCACCTTTATTTAAGGAGGTTAATATTGTGAGTGATTCAAGCACCGCAAATGAAAGATTGCTTGCTCTTTTTGATGAGGGAAGCTTTTCCGGAATTGATGTTTTTGCCAAATCAAAGGATGGCGAGATTGAGGCTGCCGCAGGCTTCGGAACAATAAACGGAATTCCTGTTTATGCCTTTTCACAGGAGCTTTCTGTCAGCGGCGGAGCCATCAGCGAAGCGNNAGCGCAGTGCGCAAAGATTAAGAAAATTTACAGCCTTGCCAAAAAAACAGGCTGCCCGATTATCGGAATATATGATTCAAACGGCGTTAAGCTTTCTGAGGACTTTGGGGCTCTTACCGCTTATGGAGAGATTGTTAAGGCATCCGCTTCTGTTTCCGGCGTAGTGCCGCAGATTTCAATAATTGCCGGCGCATGTCTCGGCACAAGCGCCCTCGTTGCAAATATGGCAGATGTTGTTATTGCGGTTAAGGATGCAGATTTTTATGTAACCGTTCCAAGCGATATCACTGCCGAAACAAGCGCAAATGAGGGAACAGTTGATATTCTTGCAGAAGATTTCAAGGAGGCTGCCCAAAAGGCGCAAGAAATAATTTCTTTGCTTCCTGCAAATAATCTTGATTTTCCGCCCGTTTTCGATTGCGATGAACTAACAACCGTTGATCTATCAGATCTTTCCGGTATGAAGCTTATTAATGCTCTTGCTTCAAATACGGTTGAGATTAAAAAAGATTATGCGCAGAATGTTGCAACTTCTTTCGGCGTGCTTGGGGGATATTCAGCAGGCTTCATTGCTTTCGGAGGCGAAACGCTTTGCCCTGCCTGTGCATATAAGGCAGAGGCTTTTGTTAAGCTTTGCGATGCCTTTAATTTGCCGATAATCACTATTGTTGATGCGAACGGATTTTCCCGTGAAAAGGAAAATCAGATGCTTGTTGCCGCAACAAAGCTGACCTCAGCTTACGCTTCTGCAACCTGCCCAAAGATTTCTCTTATCACCGGCAATGCAGTCGGCGCGGCTTATATAACTCTTGCCGGCAGAGCTTCAAATGCTGATCTTGCCCTTGCGTGGGATACTGCTGTTGTGTCTCCTCTGGAGGCTGAAAGCGCTGTTGCCTTCTTATTCAACGAGCGCCTTGCCGCAGGTGAAAGCAGAGAAATGCTTGAAAAGGAATATAAAGAAACCCTTGCATCCCCGTTCACTGCAGCTGCATGCGGAGCAATCGATGATGTTTTTGTTCCGCAGGAAACAGCCGCAAAGCTTGTTTCAGCTTTAAACATTCTTGGCGGCAAAAGAGAAACAACAATTCCGAGAAAACACTCGGTTAAATAGTATTTGGAGGAAATAATGATGAAAAGATACACCATCACAGTTAACGGAATTCCTTATGATGTAACAGTTGATGAGGCAGGTGCTTCTTCTTCGGTTATGCCTGTTTCAACACCTGCTCCGGCACCTGTTGCAGGAGCTGCTCCAAGCCAGCCTCTCGCAGTTGAGCCGGAGGCTCCTAAGCCTGCAGGCACAGCGGGCGCAATTAAGGTTGACGCACCCATGCCGGGCACAATTCTTGATATTAAAGTTAATATCGGGGATAGTGTTAATTCAGGCGATGCTTTATGCGTGCTTGAAGCAATGAAGATGGAAAATGAAATCGTTGCTCCCGAAGCAGGCATAGTTGCTTCTGTTAATGTCAGCAGGGGTGACAGCGTTGAAGCAGGTCAGGTTCTGATTACTTTGAATTAAGGGGTGTTTACCTTATGGCAAAAATAGCTGTAACCGAAACCGTTCTCAGAGACGCACATCAGTCACTGATTGCAACAAGAATGAGAACGGATGAATTTGAAGATATCCTTGAAACGATGGATTCAATCGGCTTTCATTCACTGGAATGCTGGGGCGGCGCAACCTTTGATTCCTGCCTTCGCTTCCTGAATGAGGATCCTTGGGAAAGGCTTCGCCTCATCCGCAAAAAATGCCCGAACACAAAGCTTCAGATGCTTTTCAGAGGGCAGAATATGCTTGGCTATCGCCATTATGCCGATGATATCGTTGATTATTTTGTTAAAAAAAGCATTGATAACGGCATTGATATTTTAAGAATATTTGATGCGCTTAATGATGTTCGCAACCTTGAAACCTCCATTAATGCCGCCAAGAAATACGGCGGCCACGTTCAGGCGGCGATTTCTTACACAACCGGCCCTGTTTTTGACACTGAATATTTTTGCAATTATGCAAAGCAGCTCGAAAACGCCGGCGCTGATTCAATCTGCATTAAGGATATGGCAGGCCTTTTAACTCCTTACGGAACTTATGATCTTGTTAAGGCGCTCAAGGAAACCGTTAATATCCCGATTCAGCTTCATTCTCATTACACCTCCGGTCTTGCCTCAATGGTGCATCTTAAGGGAATTGAAGCAGGTGTTGATGCCATTGATACTGCAATGAGCCCGCTTGCAATGGGAACCTCCCATCCTGCAACGGAATCAATGGTTGCCGCCCTTCAGGGAACTGAATATGACACCGGCCTTGATCTTAAAGCTCTCACAAAAATACGTGATTTCTTTATGCCGCTTCGTGAAAAGTATATTGCAGAGGGGCTTCTTAATCCTAAAATGCTTGGTGTTGATGCAAACACGCTTCTTTATCAGGTTCCCGGCGGTATGCTTTCAAACCTGCTCAATCAGTTAAAGCAGGCAGGCAAGGAGGATAAGCTTGAAGAGGTGCTTGCAGAGGTTCCGAGAGTCCGAGAGGA
This sequence comes from Ruminococcaceae bacterium UBA1438, assembly GCA_002329285.1. Classification (GTDB taxonomy): domain Bacteria; phylum Bacillota; class Clostridia; order Oscillospirales; family Acutalibacteraceae; genus Eubacterium_R. Next base: position 9,619 of record DCTO01000118.1, on the reverse strand, counting down.
CAGCGGATATCCGCCGCTCGTTACTCCAACATCGCAAATTGTCGGCACACAGGCTGTTTATAACATTATTCTGGGCGAGCGTTATAAGATGGTAACCAAGGAATTTAAGGATATGGTTGCCGGAAAATACGGCAAAACCCCGTGCGAAATTGATCCCGATTTCAGAAAACGGATTGTTGGCGATGATGATATTATTGATTGTCGCCCTGCCGATATGCTAAAGCCGGAGCTTGATAAGTTCAGAGATGATATTGCCGAATATTATGAGCAGGAGGAGGATGTCCTTTCCTATGCTCAGTTTGATAATGTTGCAATTAAATTCTTCCGGCAGAGAAGGGATAAAAAATACAATCTTGACGGCAAGCATGACGATATTGATGCAAAAATCCACGCCGTATAATCAGACTTTAACCGCCCGAAAATATCCGGGCGGTTTTAACTTTCTTATAAATAAAATACTTGTTGACGGATTAATATTATAATGCTATAATTTATTTGTAAAATTTTGTTCGGGAGGGGTACATTTATGAAAGTACTTATGATTGGCGGCACAGGTCTGCTCGGCTCTGCTGCTGCTCAGATTTTTGTTGACCGCGGAAATGAGATTAAAACTCTTGCTCTTCCGCCGCTTCCTGAAGGCGCTCCACTGCCTGAGGAAATGGAAATCATTTTCCAGGATGCTAATAAGCTTTCCGATGATGAAATGATTGAAATGATGAAGGGCTATGATATGTTTGTTTTTGCAACAGGCGTTGATGAAAGAGTTGAATTCCCGGCACCTGTTTATGATGCATATTATAAATATAACATTGCTCCGCTTGAGAGATATCTTCCTCTTGCTAAAAAGGCAGGAATGAAGGGCGCTGTTGTTTGCGGCTCATATTTTGCTTGGCTTGCAAAGGAACGCCCTGATATGAATCTCACAGATAAGCATCCTTACATTAAGAGCAGAATTGATCAGGAAAATGTTTGCGAGAAATATTCTGATGCAAACTTCCAGGTTGCTGTTCTTGAGCTTCCTTATATTTTCGGTACTCAGCCTGGCAGAAAGCCTGTTTGGGTTATTCTTATTGAGCAGCTTCAGCGCTTTGAAAAAATGCCGGTAACAATGTATTCAAAGGGCGGCACTGCAATGCTCACTGTTCGCCAGGTTGGCGAGGCTATGGTTGGCGCTGCAGAGCAGGCGATTGCCGCTGCAGAAAAGGGCGAAGGAAAATTCCGTGCTTACGGCATTTCCTGTTATAACTTTACATGGGAAAGATTTCTTAAGATCGTTTACAGAGCAATGGACGGCATTCCGGACAGAAAGATTGTTGGCGTACCCGTTTGGATGTTTAAGGCATTCGGCCTCAAGATGAGGAAAGATTATGCTGACAGAGGTATTGAATCGGGTATTGATCCGGTTGGCCTTGCAGATATTATGGATATGAATCTTTTTATCCCGACCGATGATTGCAAAGAGCTTGGATGCACACCAGATGACATTGAAAAAGCAATCTTTGATTCAATCTATCTTTCAGTTAAGGCATTTGAAGGAAAAGCAAAGCTTGTTGAAATGAAGGGCGAATAATTAATACTCATAGGGTCGGCATTTGCCGGCCCTTTTTTGGACTTTTGTTTATGATTAAGAAAAGAAAGCGGTTTATTGCCGCAATATGTTCAGTTTTAATACTGATTTCGGTTATTATCGGCGTTTCAAGCGCTTTTGCTTCTGATAGTCCGATTTTATCATACACCTTTGAGGAGGATTGCGAGGCGGCTCCGGCCTTGTTTGGTAATGCCGCCAGCGTATATAACAGCGCAAAGGGAAGTAAGGTGCTTCGCCTTGACGGAACTGAAGGCACTTATGCCCAAATTCCAACCGGCGTTTTTGATGGTATGGAAACTCTTACCATCAGTTTTGACGTGCTTGCAAATTCTAATTCAGGAAATTATTTCACCTTTGCAATCGGCAAAAACAATGAGGTTTATGATTTCTTCAGAATCAGGGATAATGAAATCAGAAATGCTATAACGCTTTATTCTTATCCAAACGAGCAGGAAACCCGCTATGTAACCTCGGCAGGCACTGATAACTGGATGCATGTCGGAATCGTGATTGATGAAACTCATTTTTTGCTTTATGTTAACGGTACGCTTGCTTCTGAAAATGCAAACACAGGCATTAAGCTTTCGGATATGGGAACGGATCTGATATCTTATTTCGGCAAATCGTTTTATGACGGGGATGCTTATTTTAACGGCTGTTTTGATAATTTTGAGGTGTATGACAGGGCTATGGGTGAAGAAGAAATCAGGGGTATTGCAAATCAGCATTTGTCTGAATCGGCTTCAATTTATTATTCTTTTGAATCGGATTGCAATTTTGCGCCTGATTATTATGGCAATGCTGCCGTAACCTATGATGCTGATAAAAAGAGCAATGTGCTTTATCTTGACGGAACGGACGGCACCTATGCCCAATTGCCAACGGGCTTTTTTGATGGCAAGGACACACTTTCGATTTTAATGGACGTTAAGCCTGCAGGAAGCGGGGGCAATTTCTTCACCTTCGCCTTCGGGCAAAACAGCACGAAATATGATTTTCTTCGCATAAGAGGAACAGAAGTCAGAAACGCAATAACCGTTAATTCCTATTGGAGCGAGCAGGAAACAAAATCCTCGCTTGATTACAGTAATTCCTGGATGCATATTGCAATTATTATTGACGGCACTTCTCAAAAACTCTATGTTAACGGCGCTCTTGTCAGTGAAAACCAAAACACCGGAATATCGGTTTCAGATCTTGGCAGTAATCTTCTTGCTTATATCGGCAAATCTCTTTATGACGGCGACGCCTATTTCAAGGGCTATTTTGATAACGTTGAGGTTTATGAATCGGTTTTGAGTAATGAAACTATAAGAAGCAAGGCGGTTGCAAATCTTCCGCTGCTGCTTGATGTAACAGTAGGAAGTCTGGCAGAGGAATTTGAATCCATCTCCGGCACTGACAGCCACACCTGTGTTAAAACTGAGCTTAATAGGAGCAGCGCTGAAATAACATCAATAATTCAGCAAAGGCAGGACACAACAAGAACTCTGTTAAGCCTTTATCTGCTAAGCGATGATTGCAGGGTTTATGTTGACGGCATTGAAAAATCAGCAAATTGCTATATTGATTTATCTGCAGACAGGGAATTAAAAATCGTCTGCGGAGATGTTGTTGAGGAATATACCTTAAAAACGCCTCAAATCGCCTCAAACCCTGTTTTGCCGGGTCAGTATGCTGATCCTGATATTGATGTGCTTGACGGAAAATTTTGGATTTTCCCAACCACCGACGGTGTTATCGGATGGGGCGGAACGCAGTTCCATGCGTTTTCATCGCCGGATTTGGTTAACTGGACTGATGAAGGCGTTATTCTTGACTTGAGCAATAAAAGTCCCTCTGTTAACGAAAAAGGAATTCAGACTGCTGCTTCTGTTTGGTCAGGCGGAAATGCCTGGGCGCCGGCTATTGAAGGCAAAAACGGAAAGTATTATTTTTATTACTGTGGCAGAATTCTTGATGAATATACAAGCCTTTACGGCGAGGGTATGGCAATCGGCGTTGCTTATGCAGATTCCCCGCAGGGTCCATATACTGCAAGCGCTTCTCCCATTCTGTATCCGAAAATGATGAGCGATGCAAACATTGGCTTTTACGGCCAGGTTATTGATCCGTCTGTTTTTACGGACAGCGATGGCACCTCTTACCTTCTTTTCGGAAACGGTATGGCTGCAATGGCAACGCTGGGCAGTGATATGATTTCCGTTAATACAAGCAGCCTGCGCATTATTTCCGGCTTAACTGATTTCAGAGAAAGCATTGCGGTCTTTAAAAGAAATAATAATTATTATTTTACATGGAGCTGTGATGACACCGGCAGTGAGAATTATCACATTAATTACGGTATTGCCTCATCTCTAACCGGTAGCATAACAAATAAAGGCACTCTGCTTCAAAAGGACACCTCAACAGGCATCCTTGCAACGGGACACCAGTCTGTTATTTATCTTCAAAACAGCGACCGATGCTTTATTGCATATCACAGGTTTTATACTCCTATTTCGCAAAGCGGCTGTGTCGGCCATCACAGGGAAACCTGCATTGATGAAATAACCTTTAAGAAAAAACTGCTTTCTGCAGATGAACTCAATCCTGTTACTCCAAGCTATTCGGGACCCGGCGCGGTTGACGTTAACGGCCACAGCATTAACGAAACTGTTATATATCCCACCTGCACGCAGGACGGCTCAATCAGCGGAACATGCGCAAATGGTGAAACCTCTTTTGTAATAACAGCTCAGCAGGATAGCCGATTGAGCGCAACCGGGCATAAGTATAAAACAAAAACTCATCAGCCAACCTGCACGGAGCAGGGCTTTGATGAGCATGTATGCGAATATTGCGGCGAAAGCTATATTGATAATTATACTCCTGCAAACGGCCATAATCTTTCGGTTTCAAGAGTTGGGCAGCCCTCGCGTTTCCTTTTCACCTGTTCTGATTGTGATTTGAGCAGGGAGCTGGATTTATCAGAGCTTGTTAATTCCGGCATAAGCAATGAGGATTATGAAGCCTTGCTTGATGCTAATGGCGACGGATATGTTAACATCAGGGATTATTCGATTCTGCTTGGCAGGGAAGAATAAGAATCGGTTTGTTATATAAATAAAAAAGCGGCTATGCATTGCATAGCCGTTAATTTATATCCAATCCGCGCATCCGCCGAGGGCTGAAGATAACCTGCTTCACACGCAGGTGGGTTTCAGCCGCAAAACTTTGTGCTCCCAACATCCGCAAAAGCGGGAGGTCTGCATACCCATAGTGCGAGCCTGAATCCCTTAATTATTCTTGTTCGGGTTATTTAAGCGCCTCGGTTGTCGAGATGCACAGACCGTTAACAGTTTTTATATATTTGCAATAGGTTATTCCTCATTAGGGTCGTAGTATTCAACCTCGTATTTTTCCTCAACCATTGCCATCAGAATGTCCGAAACCTGCTCATATTCCATTTCATCGTCAATTTCCTGAAGGTATTCGTTTTCACCGTCTTCAACCACTTTAAGAATAAGCACCTCAAAATCAGCGTCAACAATCTCATCAGCGTCATCGCGGTATTGAGTTATTGCAACATAAACGTCCTCTTCGGTTTCATATCTCTCAAGCAATTCAAACTGAATTTCATTGCCTTCATCATCTGTTACGGAAATGATATCCGGTTCGTAAAATTCTTCCTCGTTGTTCATAATCCTTACCTCCTGTGTAATCTAATTATAATATTTAGTTGTGCTTTCGTCAATAGTTATATTTTGCCTTATATTTTAAATTAATATTTTAGGGATAGAAGGGGGGCTATTCAATATGCTTGTAAAAAATATACAAAAAATATTAAAAATGTTAAAAAAACTATTGACAAATGCTAAAATGTATGCTAATATGAAGTTGAACTTAAGAGAGGTAATCAAAAATAAGTAAGTTACCGGTAGTTCAAAATTAAATAAGGAGGCATTTGTCCCATGGTATTAGAACCTGTTCAGACAAACGCCTGCAAGGTATTCGGGTAGTATAACGGATATTTGGTGTCGATAGAATTATGTTAGATAATTACAGGCACATGCNNCGCAGGAGCCCATAAATGAATACTTCAGGCGTTAAAGAAAATTTAATTTTACATATAATCGGCTCCGCCTGCATGGGCTTGAAGATAAACTTCAAAATATATTGTGACAAATAATTTAGAGAGGTAAACTCCAATGGGCTAAGAAATTGATACGAATATAATTATTTTAATACGAGGTGATTCCTATGCGTAGGAACTTCAATATCCTGATTAAATAATTATTGAGAGGTTAGTCCAATGTACAAGTAAATACAAAGCTCGCGACATTATTCGGGAGCTTTTTTTCTGCTTTCTATTGCATTTCTTTTATTATGTATTATAATTAAAGAAAATATTTTTCGGGTGTGTTTTTATGAACATAAAAGATGCTAATTTAAATGATTTTTCTTCTTCGCCTAAAAAAATAATGCAAATCGGCGAGGGGAATTTTTTGCGCGCTTTTGCTGATTATTTTATTCAGCTTGCAAATGAAAGCGGCGTTATTAATTCAAGCGTTGTTCTTGTTAAACCAACAAAAAGCAAGGCCAATGAAAGCTTTGCCCTTCAGGATTACAGATATAACATTTTTCTCCGCGGCAGGCAGGATGGAAAGGTTGTTGATGATAATGTAACTGTCACCTGTGTTTCCGGTCTTTTAAGGGCATATGATGATTTTGATAAGGTGATTGCGCTTGCAAAATCTCCAGAGCTTGAGATTATTATTTCAAACACCACTGAAGCGGGTATTGCTTTTAATAAAAATGATTCTTTCTCCGCCGCGCCTGATGTAACATATCCGGCAAAGTTGGCTGTGCTTTTATATGAGCGTTACAAGGCACTTGGCAAAGACGGCAAAATCCTCATTTTGCCGGTTGAGCTTATTGAAAATAACGGCAGCGTTCTTAAAAAATGCGTTGTTGATTATGCTTTTCTCTGGAATCTTGATGAAGGCTTCATAGATTATATTAATTCCTCATGCATTTTCTGCTCAACTCTTGTTGACCGCATTGTAACCGGCTTTCCTTCGAATAATTACGGTGCCTTATGTGAAAGGCTTGGCTATGAAGATAAGCTTATGGTTGCCAGCGAGCCTTATTATTCCTGGATTATTTCTGCCGACGGCAGGGAGGCTGAGGCAAAGGAAATCTTCCCGCTTGATAAGATTTTTGATAATATTGTCTGGTGTGGCGATGTTTCTGCTTACAGAGAGCGCAAGGTCAGAATTCTTAACGGAGCCCACACAGCTTCCGTTCTTGCGGGCTATCTTGCCGGTTATGATATTGTTCGTGATATGCTGCATGATGAGCTTTTCAGAAATATGATCAATCTCTGCCTTGAAAAAGAGGTTATGCCAACAATTGATCTGCCTTTTGATACTCTCAAGGCATTTGCCGATTCCGTTCTTGAGCGATTTGATAATCCGTTTATTGACCACAGGCTTCTGGATATTTCTCTTAACTCCGTTTCAAAATATAGCGCAAGATGCCTTGGAAGCTTGAAGGATTATATTAAAACTAATTCCTGCTTGCCGCCTATTTTGACCTTCGCCCTTGCTGCGCTGATTGCTTTTTATAACGGTGAATATGCGGATGGCAAATATTTAGGGAGGCGTGAAAACGGCGATTTTTATGAGATTCGCGATAATGCCGATGTGTTAAAATCCATTAATTCTGCATTTAAAACCGAAAACCCTGTTTATGATATTCTTAAGGATAAATCACTCTGGGGTGAGGATTTAACTGAAATTGAAGGCTTATGCGATAAGGTTAATGAATATTATAACGGAATCAATGATAACGGGGCTGCAAATCAGCTTAAAAAGGTAATTAATGATGAATATGCTGTTTAAGATAAATGCTGATGATAATTGCGCGGTTGCGCTTTCTGAATTAAAAAAGGGAAGCATTATTGATGATATTGAGCTTCTTGATGAAATTCCTTTCGGTCACAAGGTTGCGCTTGAAAGCATCAGATCAGGCGAGCAGATAATTAAATACGGAAATCCGATCGGCAAAGCTTCCTGTGATATAGCAAAGGGCGCTCATATTCATTCTCATAATCTGAAAACGCTTCTTAATGAGAATGCTGAATACAGCTTTTCCTTGGAAAAAAGTTATTCTCCTCTTAATTCAGAATTATCCTTTATGGGCTTTGAAAGAGAAAACGGCGAGGTAGGTATAAGAAATGACCTTTGGATTATTCCTACGGTAGGCTGTGTTAATAATCTTTGCCGCCGCCTTGAAGCGAGGGCTGAAAAGCTGATTAAAGGCAGCATTACATCGGTTAAGGCAATAACGCATCCCTATGGCTGTTCGCAAATGGGCGATGATATGCTCAACACACAAAAGGCACTCGCGGCGCTTGCAAAGCATCCGAATGCCGGTGCAGTTCTGATTGTTTCCCTCGGTTGTGAAAATAATAATCTTGATGAATTTCTGCCTTGCCTTGGGGATTTTGACAGCAGCAGAATTAGATTCCTTGTTGCTCAGAATGAAGAAGATGAATTTAAAGCCGGTGTTGAAATTCTCAATCAGCTGATAGATTACGCCTCCTCATTTGAGCGCAAGCCAATTAATATAAGTCGCCTTAAAATCGGGCTCAAATGCGGCGGCTCCGATGCTTTTTCGGGTATAACCGCAAATCCGCTTTGCGGCAAGGTTGTTGATAAGCTAACCTCCTGCGGTTCGTCTGCCGTTTTAACAGAGGTTCCCGAAATGTTCGGAGCAGAGCATCTGCTTATGCTGCGCTGTGAGAATAAAGAGGTGTTTGAGAAAACCGTTAACCTCATAAACTCTTATAAAAACTATTTCACAAGCAATCATCAAACCGTTTACGAAAACCCGTCTCCGGGAAATAAGGCCGGCGGAATAACAACGCTTGAGGAAAAGAGCCTCGGCTGCGTTCAAAAGGGCGGAAACGCAATTGTCTGCGATGTTCTGGGCTATGCAGAAAAATGTAAAAGCAACGGTCTTTCCTTGCTTTACGGTCCCGGTAATGATATCGTTTCAACAACAAATCTTTCTGCTGCGGGCGTTCATATGATTTTGTTCACTACCGGAAGGGGAACTCCGCTTGGCGCCCCTGTGCCAACTGTTAAGATTTCAACAAATTCCGCTTTGGCAGGTAAAAAGCCGGGCTGGATTGATTTCAATGCCGGTATTCTTCTTGAGGGGATGGATTTTGAATCGGCTTCATCTGAACTGCTGAATCTGATTATTAAAATTGCCTCAGGTGAAAAAACAAAGAATGAAATTCTGGGAAATTATGATATTGCTATATTCAAAAACGGAGTAACAATGTAATTCGGCTTGACAAATAATTCTTAATTTGTTAATATATTTTCAATATAAAACGGCAGTGAAGAAGAGGAGTATTTTTCCCTCTGCCTTAAAGAGAGCGGCTGGCCGGTGAAAAGCCGCAGGCATGGAAATTGAAGGTAGCTTCAGAGCCGATCGGGTGAGAAATATATAATAGCCCGGTCCGTTTTCCGCGTTAAGGATTTGAGTGGCAGTTTTAACTGCAATTTGAGTGGTACCACGGACTATTTCCGCCTCATTATTGAGGCGGTTTTTTATTTTTACAACATATTATTAGGAGTTGATAAAATGGCTAAAGAACTTGCAAAACAGTATAATCCTGCGGAGGTTGAGGATCGCACCTATAAATTCTGGTGTGATAATAAATACTTTCATGCAGAGGTCAATCCCGATAAGAAGCCTTACACAATCGTAATTCCGCCGCCAAATATCACAGGGCAGCTTCATATGGGGCAT
>DCTO01000118.1:0-168 GCA_002329285.1 Ruminococcaceae bacterium UBA1438 | reverse complement strand
CATGCTTCAATTGCAACAGAGGCAAAAATTGTTGAGGCTATGCGCAAGGAAGGAATAACCAAAGAGGATATCGGTAGAGAGGGCTTTCTTGAGCGTGCCTGGGCATGGAAGGATCAATACGGCTCACGCATTATTGAGCAGCTTAAAAAGCTCGGCTCCTCCTGTGAT
>DCTO01000026.1 GCA_002329285.1 Ruminococcaceae bacterium UBA1438 | reverse complement strand
GAATACAGCGATATGCGCAAGGGCGAGCACAAGGAATGGGGCACAAGAGTTTTTGATTACGGCAAAAACGAGGTTAAAAGCTTTTTAATTTCATCAGCAATGTACTGGGCTGATAAATACCATTTTGACGGACTGCGTGTTGACGCTGTTGCATCAATGCTTTATCTTGATTACGGCAGAAAAGACGGCGAATGGGTTGCCAACAAAAACGGCGGCAACGAGCATCTTGAGGCTGTTGAATTTTTCAAAACGCTTAACAGCGCAATGTTTAAAGAGCATCCCTCAACCATGATGATTGCTGAGGAATCCACCGCATGGCCAATGATAACGATGCCGACAGATATTGGCGGGCTTGGATTTAATTTCAAGTGGAACATGGGCTGGATGAATGACATGCTGCGCTACACCTCAATGGATCCGCTGTTCAGAAAGGGCAACCACAGCTGCATAACCTTCAGCTTCTTCTATGCCTTCTCCGAAAACTTTATTCTGCCGATCAGCCATGACGAGGTTGTTCACGGCAAATGCAGCCTGCTTAACAAAATGCCCGGCGAATATGATATGAAATTTGACGGCATGAGGCTGTTCCTTTCTTATATGATTGCGCATCCCGGCAAGAAGCTGCTCTTCATGGGGCAGGAATTCGGCCAATTCAAGGAATGGGCTTACAAGGAAGGACTTGACTGGCTGTTGCTTGATTATGAAAAGCACAAAAAGCTGCAGGATTTCACAAAGGCGCTTAACCGCTTTTACAGGGATAACCCGGAATTTTGGGAGATTGATTACAGCTGGGAGGGCTTCAGCTGGATTTCAAGCGATGATAATGCCAATTCCACAATCGCTTTTCGCAGAATCAGCAAAAGCAAGGAGGAAATCATCGGCATATTCAACTTCACGCCGAATTCACATGAGGAATACCGAATCGGCGTTCCCGAAAAAGGCACATACAAGGTTGTTTTTGATTCCAACCTTAAGAAATACGGCGGTTCAAAAGCAAGGCTCACAGGCACATATAAATCCGCATATGAGCCGATGCACGGCTTTGAAAACAGCATCGGAGTCAAGCTTGGCGGCTTAAATGCAATATTCCTTAAAAAGGTTAATTAACAGGAGGGTCTTATGGCACACAAAACAAACGTTGTTGCAATGCTCCTCGCCGGCGGTCAGGGAAGCCGCCTCGGGGTGCTGACAAAGAAAATTGCAAAGCCCGCTGTTCCTTACGGCGGCAATTACAGAATTATTGATTTCCCGCTTTCTAACTGCGTTAACAGCGGCATTTACACCGTTGGCGTTTTAACCCAGTATCAGCCGCTTGAGCTTAACGATTATCTGGGCAACGGCCAGCCCTGGGATTTAGACAGGCTTAACGGCGGCGTTCACGTGCTTTCGCCTTACGAGGCAATCGGCGGCGCAGAATGGTATAAGGGCACGGCAAACGCAATTTATCAGAACATCAATTTCATTGAGAAATATGACCCCGAATACGTTGTTATCCTTTCCGGCGATCATATTTACAAAATGAATTACGCAAAAATGATTGATTTCCACAAGGAGAATAACGCCGCCTGCACAATCGCTGTGCTTGAGGTTCCGTGGGAGGAGGCTTCGCGCTTCGGCATTCTTGCAACTGATGAAAACGATAAGATTTATGAGTTTGCAGAAAAACCCGCACAGCCGAAATCAAACAAGGCTTCAATGGGCGTTTACGTTTTCAGCTGGGACAAGCTTAAGGAATATCTCACTCTTGATGAAAACACCGAGGGCAGCGCAAACGACTTTGGCAAGAATATTATCCCAACAATGCTTGACGCCGGCGAGAGAATGTTTGCCTTCCCGTTCAAGGGTTATTGGAAGGACGTTGGCACAATCGCATCTCTTTGGGAGGCTAATCTTGATATTATCAACCCAAACGTTGATCTTGATTTGAGCGACCAGAGCTGGAAGATTTACAGCCGCAACCCGATGAGCCCGCCGCATTATATCGGCGCAGAGGCAAAGGTTGAAAATTCCTCTATTTCAGAGGGCTGCGAGATTGACGGTGACGTTGATTACAGCGTTATTTTCAGCGACGTTACAATCGAAGAGGATGCTGACGTTAAATACAGCGTTATCATGCCCGGCGCAACCATCAAAAAGGGCGCAAAGGTTTATTATTCAATAGTTGCGGAAAACGCAGTTATTGATGAGGGAGCGCAGATCGGCGAAATTCCCGAGCTGCTTGACGACCCTGAAAATTGGGGTATTGCCGTTATCGGCTCTGACGCTAAAATCGGCAAGGGCAAATCTGTTAAACCCGGCGAAATGATTGCATCAGGTGAGGAGGTTTAAGCATGAACGGAAAAAAAGTTTTGGGCATGATGTTTGCCAACATTCACGAGGAAGCTTTGGACAGCTTAACCGCAATGAGAACAATGGGCTCCGTTCCCTTCTGCTCCCGTTACAGGCTGATTGATTTCCCGCTTTCAAATATGGTTGAAAGCGGCATCACAAAAATCGGCGTTATCACAAACGCAAATTTCCAGTCACTTATGGACCATGTTGGCACAGGCAAGCCATGGGATCTTAGCAGGAAGAACGACGGTTTATTTATCCTGCCGCCGTTTAACATCGGCACTGCAACAATGTGGGGCAACAGGATTGATGCAATTTACGGCAACAAGGGCTTTTTGGAGCAGAGCACGCAGAATTACGTTGTGCTTTCAGACTGCAACAACGTGCTTTCACTTAACTATCAGGATTTATTTGACGCTCATGAGGCTTCAGGCGCTGACATCACAATTGTTGGCGTTAAAGCACCGATGCCCGATAAAATAGGATCCATTCTTTGCTTTGACAAGGTTGATGAGGACGGCAGAATTCTTGAGGCTTCACTTGACAAGAAGGACGAGGGCGAGGTTTTCCGCAGTGTTAACATCATTCTTATGAAAAAATATCTGCTTGACAGCCTTGTTACTGCAGCACATTCAAAGAATGAAATTTCCTTCCAGAGATATATCATTATGTCAAATCTCAACACCCTTAATATTCACGCTTATGATGCAACCGAAAGCTTTGTTGGCACAATATCCTCGCTGCAGGCATATTACGATGTTTCAATGAAGCTGCTTGAAAAGGAAAACAGGGCAAAGCTTTTCAGCAAGGACGCCCCGATTTACACCAAGGAGAGAGACGATATGCCTTCTCTTTACGGCCCGGATGCAAAGCTTAACAATTCGCTTGTTGCTGACGGCTGCATCATCAACGGAACGGTTGAGAATTCCATCATTTTCAAGGGCACTAAGGTTGAAGAGGACGCCGTTGTTAAAAACTCCATTCTTATGCAGGATGGTTATGTTGGCAGAAACGCAAAGCTTAACTGCGTTATTGCAGACAAGGATGTTAATATTAAAGACGGTGTTGAGCTTTCAGGTGCTGCAACCTTCCCTGTTACCCTTTCAAAGGGCACAAGGATTTAAGGCTTTACGCTTAACACGGAGGAATAATTATGAAAGTTTTATTTGTTGCATCCGAGGCTAATCCCTGGATGGCATCAGGCGGTTTGGGCGATGTTGCCGGCTCGCTTCCGATTGCGCTTCGCAAGCGCCTTATCGGCTGCAGAGTTGTTATGCCGCTTTATGATTCAATCAAGCAGGAATATAAGGAGAAGATGAAATTCATCACCTCCATTTCCGTTCCTGTCAGCTGGAGAAGGCAATACTGCGGAATTTTTGAGGCAAAGCTTAACGGAGTTGTTTTCTATTTCCTTGACAATCAGTATTACTTCAAGAGAGACGGCATTTACGGCCATTATGACGATGCGGAAAGATTTGCATTTTTCTCAAGAGCCGTGCTGGAAATAATCCCTTCCATTGACTGGAAGCCGGACATCATTCATTGCAATGACTGGCAGAGCGCTTTAACTCCGCTCTATTACAGCTGCTATTATGCAAACAGAATGGGCTTTGAAAACATCAAAACCGTTTTCACCATTCACAATATTCAGTATCAGGGCAAATACGGCAATGAGCTTTTAGAGGATGTTCTGGGCATTGCGCCGGAGCATTATGATTTAATTCAGTATGACGGGCTGGTTAATTTCCTGAAGGCGGGCATTGAATGCGCAAACAAGGTTACCACCGTTTCGCCGACCTATGCAAAGGAAATACTTGACCCATGGTATTCCCACGGGCTTGACCCGATTTTAAATCAGAGAAGCTGGAAGCTTTGCGGAATTCTTAACGGCATTGATACGGATAGCTATAATCCCGAAACAGACCCGTCCCTTTGGTTTAATTACAATGCTGATGATTTCTCAAACAAGGCTAAAAACAAGGAAGAGCTGCAAAAGCTTATGGGACTTGCCGTTAAGCCGGACACACCGATTATCGGCATCGTTACCCGCCTTGTTGGCCACAAGGGCGTTGATCTTATGAAAGAGGTGCTTGAAAAGAGCCTTTGGGAGAGAGATGTTCAATACGTTGTGCTGGGCTCCGGCGAATGGCAATATGAAAGCTTCTTCAGAGGGCTGCACGATAAATATCCCGATAAGGTTGGGCTTCGCCTTGGCTTTGTGCCTGATCTTGCAAGAAAGATTTATGCAGGCGCA
>DCTO01000112.1 GCA_002329285.1 Ruminococcaceae bacterium UBA1438 | reverse complement strand
CGCTATGCGGGTGGATATTTATTGCGTTAATAGCAATAATATATGATATATAAAAAGGCTTGGATTTGCCCACCTATTCTTTAGAATAGGTCGGGCTTCCAAGCCTTTTTCTTAAACTATTGGGTGATTAATCTTTCCCTTTGCGGTTGCGGCGGCGCTTTTTCACAGCTCTTGTGATAACAACAGCAAGCACGATCACAAGAATAACTGCACCGGCGGAGCAGGGAACTGCAATTCTTATTGCAAGCGGGAGATAGAATTTCGCAACGGGCGTGTTCTCCGGCAAATGCCAGAAACCGTCGCCGCTATTATCGCCGTATGCAATGCGGATAACGTTAACGCTGAATTTCTCTGCCTCAACGGTAACGGTCTGTCCGTTTACGCCAAGCGCCTCCTCAACGGGCGCAATGTAGCAGGGCTTGCCAACCTCGTTGCAGGCGGAGTGAAATTTTGCGGAAAGATGCTGAATGGATGCGGCGTTAACGTCGCCAAAGCCGTCAAGGTTAAGATTAACGGTTTGCTCCTTGCCGCTCGAATTCACAAGCTTAACGTAAATTGCCTGCTCCTTCTGATTAACGGTAACGGATTGCGCAAGCTCGCGCACGGAAACATCGCCCTCGAATTCAGCGTCAATATATTCGTTGCCCAAATTGTTTGCAAAAAGCATCTGGGCGTAATAAGAAGGGGAGAGGGCCGTGCTCTGCGAATCAAACCAGATTTCGTTAATAGTCCAGTTTTGTGAATTGTTCTTTGCAAAGGTGGGGGCAAGGCAGGTCATTGCAACAACGTCGCCGTTGCGCTCAAAGCCGGTCATATATGCCGCTTCCTCAATCGCCTCTGTTATGTTGCTCTTTGTCTGCATAGTGCCGTAGCCGTCAGCCGTTGCTGCGTATTCGCCAACAAAAACCTTGCCGCCGCTGCGGTCATAATTATCATATCGGTCATTATGATCGTAAAGATAGCTTGATGCGGTGTAATAATGCTCATCAACGATGCAATCGGCATAATCGCGGTTAACGGTTTCCCAGGCGTAATCAAAGGCGTCGCCCTCAAACCAGGTGCCGGCAGTTGTGATAATATTAATGTCAGGATATTTTTCCTTCACTGCCTTGTAAAGCGCATCAAAATTGCGCCAGTAAACCTCGCCCCAGTTTTCATTTCCAAGCTCGATGTATTTAAGGTTATATGGCTCCTCATGCCCGTATGCCGCGCGCAAAGCGCCCCAGTAGGTTGTGGTGGTGTCCCCGTTTGCGAATTCGATTAAATCCAGAATGTCCTGCACGTAATTGTCCCATTCAGCGGTGCCGGGGGTCAGCGCAATGCTTTGAAGATAAGCATTCCAGTCCGCCTCGCTCTGATAGCCGAGATTGTTGATTTCGTTCGTGCGCCAGGCAATGCCGTCCTCATCCTCGGGGTTATATCCCCTAACGTTAATCAGATATTGCCTGAATTCCTCGTCAGTCATTGAAAGCTTTTCGTGCGCGTCAACGTTAAAATCATAATTATTGCGCCCCTGGCAGGTCAGGCCAACGTTTAAGCAGGGAACGGGCTCTGCGCCGATGTCAGCGCAAAGGTTGAAATATTCGCCGTAACCCATCTGGTTTGAATTAATATAATAATCGCCGGCAACGTCATTTCGCCAAACGTTATATGTCTGCACCCTTTCCTCTGCAGGGCCGATGGTTTCCTTCCAGTCATAAAGCCGCTCAAGAGAATCACCCTCGCAGAAGCAGCCGCCCGGAAAACGGATAAAGGCGGGGCTAAGGTCAATAAGCGCCTGTGCAAGATCTGAACGCAGCTGCGTGAAGCCCCATTCGGGGTTGCCGAAGCCGTATGCTGTTTTTGGCACAAGGCTGATGAAATCAAGGCAAAGGCTGCCCTCGCCCTGAAAAATGATTGAAAGCCCGCCGTCCTCTGTTGCGTTTGAGGTGAGCTCGGCGGATATTTTCGTCCATCCCGCTCCGGCTTTGGAAATATTAAGCTCGGCAAGATTGTTTTCGTTCGCAGGCGAAGCCAGGCAGGCGTAAACCGTGCCCTCAAAATCAATGTTGCTGATGTAGCAGGAAAAGGCGTAAGTTTCGCCGGCCTTGAAGCCCATGTCAGCCGTTGATTGCTTGTCTGGATTCGGAGTCCAAGTTTTGTAATCCCAGTTTTCAGGGCAGCCGAGGTTTGTGATATTGCCCTTGCCCGAAACGGAAAGCACCTCGTAATTTGTGTTGTTTTTATTCATCGGGTTTGTGCTTTCAATGCGGTGATTAAGGTTGCTGAATTGCCAGTAAGCCTCGTTAAGCAAAACGCCCTCTTCGGTGACATTGCCCTCCGGCAGATCGTTGTATTCAAAACTGTTATTGTAAACAAGATTTGCAACAAGCCCGCCGTCGCACGCCTTTGAGATATCCTCAATAAATGCGCCGTAAAGCATGTCGGAAACCTCGTGAGAAATATTGCTTGCTGAAATATTAAGGTTAACTGCATCCTTTGCGTTTGCGGAGATGGAAAAGCAGCTTGTGACAAGCAGCGCCAGCACGGATAAAATGCATATTATTTTTTTCATAAACAGCCCCTCAAAAATAATCATTCTTCTTATTTTAGCATATATAAGGGGCAATGTCAAAAAAGGCAAAATCAGTAATTTTAAAATTTGCAAAAATAACTGTTGCAAAATGAATTGAAATGTGCAATAATATCAGTGCGCAAAAATTGTGCAGGTTATAATCGAGGTGTGGCTCAGTTTGGTAGAGCACTTCGTTCGGGACGAAGGGGCCGCAGGTTCAAATCCTGTCACCTCGACCATTTGGAGTGTTCATAGCGGANNTTCAAATCCTGTCACCTCGACCACGAAACCCACAATTTCAGGCAGAAAAGTCTTGAGATTGTGGGCTTTTTCTTTTTCTACGAAAAAAGCGAGAATTATTGTGGCGAAGCTTTGGAAAAGGAAAAAACTACTGCAAATCGAGTTTCCCCGAAAAAGCTCCCCGATTTTCTACAGCTATTGGGGGAATTTACAAGAGAGGATTGTTTACGATTTCAAAGCCTGCAAAGTATTTATCCTCGCTTACGGAGAATTTTTTAGGAGTCTTTTGCTTTTGTTTGCAACGATGCATTAAGTCTGACCTCGTTATTGAGGTGTGAATCAGCAATGCTCCCGAAGTGTTGTCAAATCCGCACGCAAAAAAGACAGCCGAAGCCACTTTGATTGTGACCTCGACTGTCTCTTTATTTATGACAACACTCTCGACGTAGGCGTTGATGAATTCCTTCTTTGCATTTATGTCAGTTTCGTTTTTTAGTTCTTCTTCAAGCGATTTTATCGCATTCCTGACTTGTGCTTCGGAGATTGTAGGAAGCTCGGCAGGAGTTTCCTTCTCGATTCTCTGTTNNCTGACCGTCAGCACCGTTGGCGATTGCCTTTGCTATGTTGTTCTGCTTTGCTTTCAGAGCTTTTACTTGTTTTTTGTAGAGACTGATGTCCTTGCCCTTTGTCGACTGCATTTCCTTATGGTATGAGTTTATTTGTTTGACGATTTCTTTTATTCCCTCATCTGTGAAAAGGTACTTGAAAACCTGTTCTATGACAAAATTTTCGAGCCTGTGTTTTTCGATTTCGGGATTCTTACAGCCTATGTCTGCGTGTCCTGCTCGTCTTCCGCAACGATAGCTTGAGTAGGTTGAGCCGTTGCCCGACTTGCGAGTGTTACCCTGATAAGAGAAACCGCACTCACCGCATTTCACAAGACCTGCAAGCAGATATGACGAATTCCCGCGAAAAGAGCTTTTACCCTTTTTATGTGTTGCAAGTATCCGTTGAGCCTTGTTGAAGGTTTTATCGTCTATGATTCTCGGAACTCCGTCTTTTATTCTTATGATTTCGTCTTCAGGTTTGTTCCTATGGCTATTATGTTTACCATTACTGTCTTTTCCAACTCTGCGATTGTAGGTGTATTCTCCAATGTATTTTCTGTTCTGTAAAATCGCATTGAATGAAGACTTTGAAAACTCGTTACCTGCTCTTGTAGTGTAGCCTTTGGCGTTGAGTTCCTTTGCAATGTCGTTGTAGGACTTTCCTTGCGTGTGCATTTTGAAAATTGTTCTTACGATTTCTGCCTCAGTCTCGTTTATGACGAGCCTCCTGTCAACAACATCGTAGCCAAGCGGAGGACTTCCGCCTGTGTGCAAACCTCTGAGCGCAACCTCTTTTAGTCCTTTTTTGACCTCTTGAGAAAGGTTATCCGAGTACAATTCGCTGTATGCTTCTTTTATTGCGGTGAAGAACTTTCCGTTAGGCGTGTCCTCCAAGTCATCCTTTAGCGAGTACAGGGCTATTCCCATTTCCTTTAGCCTTGCTCTGTACATTTTTGAATCCAAAGCATTTCTTGCAAAGCGGTCAAGGTTGTGAACGATTACGATTTCAAATTCACGCTGTTCGCAATCAGAAAACAGCCGTTGGAATTCTGGACGGTTAGCGTTAGTTCCGCTTTTTGCTCTGTCAATGTATTCCTCAACGATTTCTATGTTGTTCTTTATTGCAAAATCATGGATGGCTCTCTGTTGAGCTTCTATTGAAAAGCCGTCATCTTGTGCTGCAGAGCTATATCTCATATAGGCTGCCGCTTTTAGCTTTCGTGCCATCGAAGTTTCCTCCTTGTTACTTTATGATTAGCCGTTGCCGAGCAATCGACAACGGCTTATTTCTATCCGCAAAAATGCTTTAAGCTTATTCGATTTAGAATTCCTCTGCACTTTTTTCTGTCAAAGGGAACAACAACCAATTCAACACCTGTTTCGTTCATTAATTCTTTGATTTTCATAAATTCTTCAGTGTACTTACTGTTATCAAAAAGATACACAGTGCTGTAGGTTTGTTCTGCAGCCTCCAACAGCATTTCCGCTATTGCCTCGTCCCAATCCACCCAGTTAAACGGGTAGAAATTGCAACAAGGAACATTATGTCTGTTCACAACTTGCTGAAACTTTATGAGGCATTTTTTGAACGCCTTATCATTCATTTTTAATCCATCGAAATAATAGTAGCAAATACTATCTATTTCGTTACTGTAAGAGGGATTGGTTATTTTCCCTTCCGTTATTACTAACATAGTAATACCTCCTTAAAGTTGTTCAAAAAAATTATTTTACTAAGTATTACTAATACTGTTCTGAGCTCGTCAATGGTATCGTACAACGCCTCTACTGCCTTCTGATAGAAATTACTATCATCAGCTGTCGGCTTGGAAGCCCAAACAACCTTTGGCTTCTCGCTCGACTTATTGTTGAGTCGTTTACGGCTCACCTGAATTTTTATTTTGTGAACAAGCATCTGCTCACCCCCTTTCTGCTGAGGTTCATCATCAGAAAACATTTTCGGGGATGTGAATTTCGTATCCGCGAAGCGTTATTCCGTTCAGTTTCCTCTTTTTTGTGCGGTGGTCGGTATCTCTGTGAAGATATCCTCCGCTTTCAAGCAATCGAAGTGCTTTGTTTTTGTCGCTTACAGGACAATTACAAATTAACTTGTCAAATTCGCAAGGAATGAAAAAGAGTTTTATTCCGTTTCTTTCTTGCTGAATATAGCCAATGGCATTCCCTGAAACCGTTATCGGAAATTCGTTTACATCAGCACCGATTCGAGTGAATCTTGCTGTGTTTGCGAGATATGTTTCGTTCAGGAACGACAGAATCGCAACCGTTTCATCAGGATGAAAAGCTTTGTTCTGTTCCCGAACAGCACGGAACAGCTCTTGCTTGATTGCCTCAATGTTGAAATCGAGGTCAAGCACTTCGCTGCAGATTTCGGCTGAAAGCAGAATGATGGCAATATGCTTCATCAGTCTGTTTGCAAGCACATTTTCTGTGCCGAATTCCGCTGAAAGTTGAGTCCTTTTGTCAAGAAACCTTTGCCTGATTTCGCTTATCCTGTTATTGTCCTCAAAAATGTATTCAAGAAGTTTAGGATAGGCTTGTCCGTAGTTGTTGATGATTACGGACATTAGCGCTTCTGCACTACGGGCATCCGCTGTGATTTGGTCAAATCCCAATTCAAGAACTCTGACCAGCAGACCGTTATTATTGTTGCACTTACCGAGCAAGGATTCCTCGCCCGTGCTTATGACGGTTGTTGACCAAGTTGCAACCTCTTTTTGAGATGAATCGGAGTTGAGCCTGCCTCGTTCCTGACGGTTAGCCACATCGTAGACGAAATCCGTTAAGGTTTTCGTTTTCGCCTGTGAAATCTCGTCAAAAACGACAGGGAAGCCGTAGTTGTTTTTGAGCAAGCTCAATTTGTAGTTGTTGGTGCTGTTCCAGTCGCAAAAGAAGGAATTACCTTTCGTTGGTTGCGGACTGCAAGCCACGCTCAAAGCGAGCTTTGCAAAGGTTGTTTTTCCCTTTGAGGATTCTCCCATCAGGTGGAGGATGAACGAGCTGTCAAGCTCATCTGCCAACATTCCTTCAAGGAGAGCCGAAGCACCAACCGCAATGGCTGTTTGCAATGGCACTTGCGGCATTGCAAATTGCTTTATACCGCTTCGCCACGCTTCAAAGCTGCCATTAGGTTGTATGTGCAAAGAACCGTTGTAGCTTGCACTCAGTTCTTCGTTGCCGAAAAGCTTGTAGCCCTTGAAGACACGACAGCCTCCCAAAGTTGACCAGCCGAGATTGTTGAAAATGTATTCAAAGCTCAACTGCTGTTCTTCCTCTTGTAAGGAAACCGAAGTGTCCTTGAAAGCTCCTACAACTGCGCCGTAAGAATTCAGAACATTCTTGTTTGCAAAGAATTCTTCCCTTGAAACAGTTGCGACTGTGCGGTCTTTCCCGTCAGAGACGGAAAAGCGCACCATTCTTTTGCCTGTGTCAAGGTTTTTAATTTTACCTATTATATGGACTGCATTAGCCTTACTATTGTTTTCTGCCATAGTTGCATTCCTCCTTTATTTATTTTTCAAGGTTCAACTCAGCCCTGTCACAGCTGATTGGAATGCAATTATAACACAAATTATGTTAATAATCAACAATTATTTAGCGAAGCGCCTTGTACTTTATTGTGCAAAATTACCAATGACTTTCAAAAAAATCGCCCCCGTCCGCCCCCAACTTGACGTGAGGATTTTTCATTGCCTTCTGCCAAGTTAGGGGAATAATGAGGAAAAATTTGTGAAAAATTCACAAACAAGCCCATAATGTATTGTTGCATTAGTTTTCAAAAAAGAATGTTTTCCATCTATTTTTTCTCTTTCAAAACCCATCCCTGACGAACTGCAGGAGTCAGCGGGTGCAGGAATTCACGCTCGTTACCGTCTGTAATTTGATAAGTTTTATCTTCAAACGGCTGCAGAAGCGTTAGGACGGTTTCCTCGCGCTCTGCGAATTTCTTTCTTGTTTCCGTGAATTTGCCCCAAGCAAGAATTATCTTGTCTGCTTTCTGTGCCGACTCAATTATTATTCGGTCAGTTTCTGCGTTCCACAAGTCTTTCGTTTTCTTTACTTTTTTTATGTTTGCGCCAACCTTTGAAATTAGGTTGGTCAGAGTGAAGCCACCAAAGCCAAGCATACTGACATTGTTTGTTATCAAGCTTGTTGTCAAGTCGCTTGTAACATTGTAGTCCTCTGACGGCGCAATGGTGATGATGTTTGCTATGGGAAGCGATTTATCCCAAATCTTCGTCATGGAGTAGCGGTGCTGACTGTCATCGGAGAAAACAGCCTCGCATTTGATTGTGGTTTTTTCAGTTGTCATTTATATTTCCTCACTTTCTATGTTTATTGTTCTTTCCGTGCTATCATCAAGCAGATTGTTTATTATTTCAACCGTTAGCGTTTCAGGCTCGGCAAAAACAGAAATAGCATAGTCGTTTGTCAAAACAAAACAACTATGCAGTACTTCAACTTTTTCATTTTTGCCTATTATTGAAAGCCTGTCCGTGAATTCGTATGTCGCTTTTTCAAGCGGCAAAGACAAGCCCATTTCCTTGTGCTGTTTACAATCTTCAATGCTTTCCAAAAAGAAAAACGCTCCGAACTCTGAAATGTCGGAACATTCGTATTCTTTCAAGAAATATTGCAGATACCTTGTAATGTAGGCTTGTATCAGCTTGTTAGTGTGATTGAGCTTTGCCAAATCATTTTCGTTTTGAATTTTTACCATTAGACCTCCTGACCTTGCTTCCTGTGCAGAGCAGCGTTAGGGCTGAAACTGCACCCGAAAGCAACATTTCTATTGCAACCTCAGTTGTTACGCTTGCAAAAGCAAAGAGCATTATTCAGCCTCCTTCCTTTTTGTTTTATTATTGGCAACTCTCTCGGCAGTCAGCACCGAAACAAGCGTTACCGCAAAACCAATCAAAAACCAGATTTCTTTCACCTTTTCACCTCCAAAAGAGAAAGGCTATCCCGTATTAGGACAGCCCTCTGTATGAATAATTCTATTCTTTTATTTCTTCAATTTCAAGTTTATCTAAGTCTTTCTCAATTTTCTCATAACGATTAGTGTTATTTAGAATGTCAAGAATGTTTAGCTGACAAAACCTGAACAGTATCGGTTGCCACCGATAGAATGTATTTATAACATTCTTTGAGTTTGTATCGATTTCACTCCAATCAATGGCTCTTTTTCCGTTTGCAATGGCTTCGGGAAGTTTATGTTTTCTTAGGTCAAGTATGTATTGACCTATTTTATTTAGTTCTTGATTTGATATTTGAAAACGACTACCCCATTCAATTAGAGTGTCTGTGAGTCTCTCTTGTTCAACTTCCCAATCTTTATCAGCATTTTCAAATTTTTCTATATCAAGTTCATTATCTTTATCAGAAAATTGATTCTGCTTGAAAACTTCGACAACTATTTTATCCGATGTTATTTCAGATTTGATATGCTCGGGTATGTTATCAATGCAAGATTCAATCAAATCAGAAATGCGATACAAATTGAAAAGTATTGACTGAACATTTTTGTCAAACCCACTCATAAGATAGGCTGAAAAATACATATCAAATGCATTGACATAAGCGCAGTCGCTATCATTGTCATTAGAATTATAACGCCTATTAATAAATTCATCGTCAAATACTTTTTCTAACAATGACATATTATCACACTCCTTATTAAGCAGCCCTAACCCGAATCACAGGTTAGGGCGCGTTTTTATTCTTCCGTTGTGATTGTATCGGAGTTTTTGTTAAATCTTCTGTGACAAATGACGATTTCTTTATTCTCGTCATCGTCCTGTATGTTCGTTACATTATATTTGGCAAGCGAGCGAAGCTCT
Organism: Ruminococcaceae bacterium UBA1438; assembly: GCA_002329285.1. Taxonomy (GTDB): domain Bacteria; phylum Bacillota; class Clostridia; order Oscillospirales; family Acutalibacteraceae; genus Eubacterium_R. The sequence goes on along the minus strand of DCTO01000112.1, from coordinate 15,861 downwards.
TTATCCTCCAAGAACATATCAAGCGGAATTCTAAGCCTTGAATTCGCAAGAGAAGCAACACCGCCGATTGCTAAAGGAATTGCAACAGGAGCGAATATTGTTATTGAACCAATAATTCCTAATCCTGTTGCTACGATTGAGCCTGCTGTTCTCTTACCTTTCTTTGCCTGCTTATTTGCAATCTGATAGATTTTATCGGAAAGAAGTTCAAACGCTTCGCCCTTTACCGAAATGATTGTCCAGTTTTCTTCAAGAAGGCTAACAAGCTCTTCTTTTGTGTTAGCGGTTTTAATCTTATATTGAGCCATTGTTTATTCTCCTTTTTCTTCTGCGGGGTTGTTTTGTTCCTCAACTTCATTTTCGGAAGCGATTACAGTTTCACCTTTTCTGTGATATGTATCTTTTTTCTTGTCGTATTCTTTATGAACAAGAACAATTTCTTTCTTCTCTTCGTCAAGGCTCAAAAGGCTATAATTCTTAAAACCTTTTTTACTGAAATGCTTTGAGGAAAGCCCCATTCCAGCACCTGCAGCTCCCAAGAATATTAACTCTCCAACTGCGGTTACAGGATTAATCAATCCAATTACAAATGCAACACCGCTTGCGATTGCAATACCTTTTTGAGCTTTGCCCATGCCGTTATTGAATTTTAAGTCTTTTACCCTTTCTTCAATGAGGTCATACAAGCCCTTTGAATTATCAATAATAATGACGGTTGATTTTCTATTTGTTTCGTATGTAAGCTGTTCGCTAATCGAAACATTAACTGCTTCATAATCCATATATTTTCCTCCTTTATATTATGAATACAATTATTTTATCTTTGTGGTCAGCAAATGACCTTTTAGGTTGAATTATCTATGTCGTCTTTCAGAATTTTTCTTATCCACTTTTCGCTATATCCGAATTTCGTGGCAAGCTGTTTTACATTTGAGCCGTCATATTCGCTTATGATTTGCGAATGGATGAATTCGTCTGTGAAAAGCTGAACAGGGAAAGAAATCTGTTGACCTCTGAAAGCTGTGTGCAAAGCAAGTGCAGCATCAATGCCAAGCAGATTTGCAATGTCATTGTATACGCCTCTCAGGCAGTCGCATTTTATTTTGCTTTTATCCATTCCGACATATACCTCCCTCATATTTCACCTCATTTCTTATTATTACTTATTTCGTGGGAATAGTATAGAGCGACAAAAGACAGGAACAATTCCTTGTATTTTTCCATTTTTTACCAAAAAAGAAAAGACACAGAGAGTTCGCTCTCTATGCCTTCAATTATATGATATGTGTTTTTTTGTTGTGTTTGTTTCGTTTTTTCTATGTTCCCCGATTTCCCCGATTTTTTCAAAACAAGTCTCGTCAATCAAGAAAACTTGTTGTGGGAGATTGTCAGACACTCGCGACCTCGCCCACAAGTACTATTAGAAGAGTTTTGTTCCTGAAGAACAAGAGTTTTTTAACGCGTTATTCTTCGGAAAAACTGTTTGTGAACGATTCCCTATGTTGACAGGTCAGCGAAAAGGGTATTGTTTTTACTCGATTTATGTTTCCTGCGTGGGTTATACAGGGCGCAGTTCACCTCGACCACAAGGCATTGAAAGTCTAAAAAGCTTTCAATGCCTTTTTTGTAAAATGAAAACTGCCCCGCATTTCTGCGAGGCAGTCCTCAAAAGATGAAATGATTTCAAATGTCAAAGAGAAATCTTAAATATTAAATTACGGATTAATGCAAGCGCCTCGTCCAAACAAACTCCACGGTCAAGTCGCAATTCTTATTAATTGCTTAAAGACCGCTTCGTTTGTTTCTCCTCTTCGCAAAATTACATCAGCGTAATTTTGCGATAATTACGGATTTGTGCAAACGCCGCTTGAATTGAAGTGATAAACCTTGCCTTTATAGGTGAGGTCGGCAGTTCTCATATCACCGTTTTTATTGAGATAATACCAATCGTTTTTATAAAGAACCCAACCTGTTGCCATAGCGCCGGAATCCTTGAAATAGTACCATTTGCCGTCAATATTACGCTAGCCGGTTGTCATTGCGCCGGAATCCTTGAAATAATACCAAACGCCGTCAATATTCCACCAGCCTGTTGCCATATCGCCCCATGGCTTGAGATAGAACCACTGGCCTGAGCCCGGTGACTTAATCCAGCCTGTCTGCATAATGCCGGTTTCTTCGTCCAGATAGAACCACTTGCCTGAGCCCGGTGACAGAATCCAGCCTGTTGCCATTGAGCCGTCTTCGTTGTAATAATACCAATCGCCGTCTTCATTGTACCAGCCAACGCGGTCATTGATTGTTACGGCAATTGTTTTAGCTTCAAGCGCATTGTAATTGTCGTCAGCCGCAACTGTTACTCTGACAGTTACAGTGCCTGTTTCTTTGCCGGAAGTCAGAACGCTGCCGTCAATTGTGCAGCCGAATGATTCGTCAAAAATTTCATAAGTTACATCGCCTGTTGCGCCGTTCATTTCAACATTTGCCGTAAGGTCAACCGTGTTGCCGCCCAATGCTACTGTTGCTGTTTCTGCAACAGTTGCAGGGTTAGCTGCTTTGCCTACCTTTACAGTTACATCTACATTCTCAACAACATTGTAGTTATCTGTATCTTCAGGTGTAAAGTTAGCCTTAAAGGTGTTCTTACCTGCGTTGCCAACGCTTGTTGTATCGTCAACCCAAGCCCATCCATCAGGAAGTGCAACGTCAGCGAGTGTATCGCCGTAGGTTGCATAAAGTCCTGTAGGAGCTGTGTATGTCGGGTCTGCCTTTGCAATAGTGTATTCAACGCTTGCAGTCGCACCGCCGACTGTGATGCTTGCCTTGTAGGTGCCTGCATTCGTCGGTGCAGTTTCGGTTGCTTCGCCGTAAGCGTCGCCGCTCTTGGTCTGATACTGAACTTTTGCAGTACCCTGAATAGCTGTTGCGTCAGTGATAACCGCTGCCTTTTCGCTCTTGTCATAGGTAAGGTTATCAGGTGCTGCAATAGTCAGAGTTGCTTTGTTGTCGGTAAGCGTACATATCCTTTGGCGCGGAGGTGAAGAACTTTTTATTCTGCACAAGCGTCACGCCAGCCCAGAGCATCAGCATAATAAACGCAATGAATATCAAAGTTAATAAAAGAGTGAGCCCCGTTATTCCGCTCCTTTCAGAGATTCGACCATATCCAGACGGCGGATTTTTTTTAGTAAACATCAGGCTGACCGCCATTGACACTGCCATAACGATAACGCCGGCAAGGATATATCCAAGCGGTTTTACTGTGGCATAGTAATCAAAGTTTTCGCCGTTAGAGTTCATCATCGCTTCCAGCATCGGTTTTGCAAACGGCGCGCCGAGAATAACGCCTATTACGGATAAGCCTATATTCTGACGGGTAATCAGAGATCGGATTTTCTTTGACGAAAAGCCGAGGACTTTCAGCGTGGCAAATTCCTTCACTCTTTCGTGGAAGGAGAGATTGCCCGTATTGTAAAGCACAGCAATAATCATTGCAAAGGCGAAAACTACCATAGCGACCACAAGCACCCAGATAATCTGCATGCTTTCTTCATAGATAGCACGCAGCTCGTTGATGTCATACACCGTGCTGACGGCGCTGTTCTCTATCGTCTGAATACGGCTGTCGTTCGTTGCAAGAAGTGAGGGAGAAAACTTGCATCTCGCCGCTTCAAAGTCAGCACGCAGCATTGTCAGTCCTGCTGTTTCGGGCGAACGGTTAATCACGCCGACCTTGCCGGCATGCCAATCGTTTTCCTCATATATGTGCCAGTAGATTGTATCGCCGACGCTGATTCCCATACTCTCGGCAAGCCGCCTTGTGACGGCGACCGTGCCTTTGGGCAATTCGGTAATTTCAGCTTTTATATCGGTAATGCGGAAAAGCCCCTTGTTTTCCGTTACCGTCAAGGTCTGCGCGGATTTTTCGCCGCTGACGGCGTCAGGCGTTTTCGCAACCTCAATGCCTGCGCGCATCACGAGTTCGCCGTCAAGCTGCTTACAGAGTGCGTCAATATCGGCAAGTCTGACATCTTCCGTCAGCATCGCTTCATACTGGAAATTCTGTATTTTTTCAAAGGTCCAGTCGTAGACATCGGTGAGCATTGTCAGCGCGGACATTGTGCCTGCCAGCAGCACCATACCCATCGCCGTGCCAAAAATCGCCATCACTGCGCGCATTTTGTATCTCGAAATATCCCGCAGATTGTACTGCGCTTCAAAGCTAAGGCGCTTCCAGAACGGTAGCTTTTCAAACAGCGTATGCTTGCCGCTTTTCGGTGCCGCAGGACGCAGCGCTTCACTCGGCGCGATTTTCAGCACCTTACGGCAGGATAAGAAGGCGGACAGTACGCACACGCCGACAACGGCAAGCGCCACCGCAACAAATGTCCAGTCTGCGCCCGCTTTCCATCCCGGAACAACATACCACTGCGAGAACATGGAAACCATATAATTGCCGAAGCCGAAATAACCCGCCACCGTACCGACGGCGGCGCCGAGGGACGACACCAGAAAGCTGAAGCCCATATAGTGCAGCACAATGCGGGTACGGCTGAAGCCCATGGCGTTGAGCGTACCGATTTGCGTGCGCTGTTTTTCCACCATACGGCTCATACCCGTTGCAATCACAAGTATGGCAATGGCAAGAAAAATTGCCATAAACACATAGGAGAAGGAAGCGTGCTGTTCAAGCTCCGCCGTCAGCCGTTCTATGCCGACGATGGACGACGAATCTACCATAGCGGCATAATCTCCGATAGCGTTTTTAAGCTCACTTTCCTTTGATAGAAGCTCCTGACCGCCGTTTCCGCGGATAATCAGTTCCGTATACGGCATGATTTGGTAGAGTTCCTCGTCCGTTGCCTCCCTTGCCGCTTCGAGCATTTTGTCCTTTGTGATAAAATCAAGTGAAAGTCCGAGGGCGGAAAGTCTCTTTTCAACCTCTTCAAAATCGTCGATTTTCTTTAAATCCTCTACGGTAAATTTATCGTTTTCTATCTGATGAAGGAGATATTCCCTGACGGGGAAGCCGTCAAAATCCATATAGGCATAGCAGATATTTTTAAAATTTGTTTCCGCGTCCGTAGAGGCGCACAGATATTCATATTCGGGCGAAAGGACAAAGCCTTTGACCGTTTTCGTAAAGGTCACGCCGCCGTATTCGGCAGTGAATTCATCGCCTATGTTCAGTTTCCATTCGTCCGCAAAGTTCTTATTTAGCCATATGCCGTCCTTGTCACCAGGGTTGAAGTCCTCTCCTACGGCTGTCTGCGGCTTGTTGACAAGGTTTTCCTTTTGCAGATACAAATCCAGCTCCGCACCGTTTTGATTAACAGCGCTGCCTGTTACCTTTGTACGCAGCTGTGCTGCTTCCACATAGTTCAAATTGCGTACTTTATCAAGAGAATCGGAGTCAAAGTCTTCGCTATATACCCACACGCTTGCGAGCGCAGCGTCATTATGGAATTTCTCTCTCGCCGCGTCGCCGCCGATGGGGTCAGCCATAAAGCCTGCGTACAACGAGGTGGCAAGCACAACGAGGATGAACAGTGAAAAGAACTGACCGAAATTCTGTTTTAATTCGCGCAAGGTTTTCCGAAAGAGCATTACCACTGTACCTCCCTGACGGAAACGGGGTTTTCGTTAATCGTTATCTCCTTGATTTTTCCGTTTTTCATACGGATCACCTTGTCGGCACAACGGCCGATGTCCGCGTTGTGCGTAACAATAATCACTGTGTTGCCATTTTCCTTGTTCAGCTTGGAAATCAACTCTAAAACGGCTACGCCTGTTTCAGAATCAAGCGCACCCGTTGGCTCATCGCCGAGAAGAATTGGCGGATTTTTTGCAAGCGCTCTTGCAATAGATACTCTCTGCTGCTCGCCGCCCGATAGCTGCGACGGGAATTTATCCGCCTGCGCTTCCAAGCCAACTTTTTTCAGTATTTCCATAGCGTCAAGCGATTCCTTTAAAATGCTCTTTGACAGCGCCACATTTTCGTATGCGGTAAGGCTCGGCAGAAGGTTGTAAAACTGAAAGATAAAGCCGATATTCCTTGCGCGGAAGGCAGCAAGGTCAGCGTCGTCCATATATTTCAGCTTAATATTTTTAACGGTGATTTCACCGCTTGTCTGGTGGTCAAGACCGCCGAGCATATTCAGCACCGTGGATTTTCCCGCGCCGGACTGACCGAGAATGACGACAAATTCGCCCTCGTCAACCGTAAAGCTGACGCCGTCCACCGCCTTCTGCGCGCCGTCGCCCGTGCCAAATACCTTTGTTACATTTTCAAATTTAATAATTTCTTTTTTCATAGCTTTTTATACCCGCAGTCGCAATACGGTCCTCCTGATGCCAGCGTGTATTCTCTGATAAAACCTGATGCGCCGCCCGCTTCGCTCATCGTGTAATCGAGGTGGCAAAGCGCGGGCGTGAGGTCATACAGTCCAAGCNNCCAAGCTCCTTCATCAGCGCGCAGATACCGCATTTTGTAAAGCGCGCCTCATAGCCGCTGCCGTCCTCATAGGGATAAAACTCCATATTCCACGAATACGGATTTCTGTCGGCAGCCTTCAGCGCCGCCGTTTTCTGCATCCCCGCGATATCCTTTTCGGTAAACTTGCTTTTTCCGCTCATTTTGCAAAACCATTTCATCGGCTTTGTCATCATCGCCTCGGCATAGTATTTTGTAAGCTTATCCACGCCCGGTTTTTCTTCCATTTGCAAAAGGAAGGCGGCGAGCATCGCGCAGTTGACAATATTCATTTTAAAGCGGTCATCCTTTTCAAATTCGGGAATGCCGCCGATGATTTCCTTATATTTAGGCTTGGCTTTGGCGGTTATTTCTTTTGCTGCTTGTTCGTCAAAGCCGAGAACAGAAACCAGTTTTTCCTGAAAAGATTTTTCAAAAAGCGCCCACATTCCAGCGGGCATACCGATATATTTCATAAGCTGTTACCTTGGATTTTTTACTTTGTCACCAACAATCCAGTAATCACATTCGCCTTCATTTCTGGCAAGCGTGTGCTGTCGGTGAAGTACTCCGTGCTGCAAGTGAAACATTGTCTCGTCGGTTGCGCACAGTGAAGGCATTAATTCTTCAATCCCCTCTTTTTTGCAAAACTCACAAATTGGACAACGTGTGAAATAATAAAAGCTACCGTCATTGTGAAGCGTTTCATCAAAATGCACCACCCAGTTCACAGGATAATCTTGCTTGTTTTTTTCGTACCACGCCTCGTACTTTTTCATATCGTGATACCATTTCTTTTCGCCTTTTACAGAGTTAATGTCAGTCATGCTGAAAAAGGTTTTGAGTAATGGGGAAGTAAGAACGTCGGTCATTATCTTGCCCATACCGTCCGGCGTGATTTCCTTGTCAGTGCCAAGCCACGCCGCCGCAAAAACATAGGCAAAATAGGCATTCATCGCCATTGGATTTCCCTCGCCGAGATCGTCTGCACGAGATAACAAACCCTTATACTCCGCTTTGCCGTTTTTTATAGCCTTTTCGGCAAGCTCTTTTGAATATCTTTTTGTGATACTTTTCTTTATCAGCGGACTAAAGGCAGTCCAGTAAATACCCTTATATCTCATTGAATCACCCGAAATATACATCTAATATCATCATGGTTATAAAGCCGATGGCAAGACCGACGGTGGCGATGTTGGAGTGCTTTCCCATTTGCGAATCGGGGATAAGTTCCTCCACCACCACATAAATCATTGCACCTGCCGCAAAGGAAAGGAGATACGGCAAGGCAGTTAATATCGCGCTTGTCAGCAAAACGGTTATGAGTCCGAACACAGGCTCCACCGCACCTGAAAGCGTACCGAGCAGAAACGCCTTTGCCTTGGATGCACCTTCGCTTTTCAGCGGCATCGAGATAATGGCACCCTCGGGAAAATTCTGAATGGCAATACCGACGGAAAGCGCCGTTGCCGCCGCCACCGTGATGCCCGATTTGCTGTTCAGCGCAGCCGCAAGCGTTACGCCGACCGCCATACCTTCGGGGATATTGTGAAGCGTAACGGCAAGCACCATCATTGTTGTCTTTTTCAGTTTGTTGGTTTTGATACCTTCCTGCGATTTGTCGATATGTAAATGCCCGCCTCCTTCAGCCAGGTTTTCGTCATCATTTTGGCGCCCGTTCTGTTGCACGCGTCAAAAACGATTTTGCTGCCCTTGAAATGCTTTGCCATAGCGGAAAAGAGCGCCTTTACCTGCTCGGTTTTGAAATAGTAAAACACACCTGCCGCAAAGAACACGGCGCCCTTGCTTTCGTCAAATGCTATCTTGTCAAACCATGAAAAATCGTTGAGGTCACAGGCGATGCTTTCTTCTCTTTCGCCTGCGGGGAGCAGCTCGTTGCGGATGTCAATAATATCCGGGAAGTCAAGATTATAGCCCTTGCACTTACCGTTATCCACTCGCGTAAAGGTGGTATCAAGCCCGCAGCCCATATTGACAACGCACGCCTCGGGGTGTGATTTGAGATAATCTTCCACCTCGCAGGAAAGGTCGTACTGCCTTTGGGCAACCTCGAGTGCACCAAAGAGCCCCGGCTGCTTTTCCATCAGTTTGCCCTTTTCGTCAAAGTCATATTCTATGTGTTCAATGATGCGTTTCGCTTCTCCATCATTGAGCATATCGGGATATCGCTCTGCGCAGACCTTTCTGCCGTAAAGGGGTATAATGAGCGTTTCCTGAACGGTATTCTTTTCAATTCTGTATTTTTCCATATTAATTCCCATAGCCTTTCTGCCCACAATCGATTATTAAATTCACACATTACGCTTTCCCTGCGGGGCAGACAAGGCGTAAAATGGGAATTTAGCCATCGCTCGTTGTCGCTTGCGACAAACTGAGCGGGCAATATAATCAAAGGTTAGTGTGAATTTTCACACTATGCCTTTCTTGCCGTTACATTCAGCCACGGTTTGCTTTCGTGGATGAGGATTTCAATATCGGTAAAGCCTGCATTTTCCAGCAGACTTTTTAAATCTTCGCCCGTATAAAGATTCATACCGTCAATGATTTTTGAAAATTTAACCGAGGTTTCATCCGTTCCTGTTGATTCATTCGTTATAGCAAAGGTACCGCCGCTTTTCAGAACTCTGTAAATCTCCGTAAACGCTTTATCAATTTCCTGCCAGAAATAGACGGTTTCAAAGGCTGTGACTACATTAAAGCTGTCATTATCAAAGGGCAAAGAACGAACATCACACTGACGGATTTCACATCGGTTATTGCCGATTGCTTCGGCGTTGACCTCTTTTGATTTTGCAACGCTCACTTCGGAATAGTCGATGCCGTATGCCTTGTTACACTTCGCAAGCAGGCGCTTCACATTCGCACCGTCGCCGCAACCGCAATCAAGCGCTGTATCATTTTGATTGACGGTAACAAAGCCAAATCCCCACTCCGCAAGCGCAGCGTGGCTGTTACCGTTCATACCGTTTACCATCATTTTTCCGAGCAATCCCTCGGGCTTTCTCGTATTTCCGAATATTTTACTCAATATATTCATCTTACTACCTCCGCAAAAAAAGCAGGCAGAGCCTGCGTTTGTGTCTATTGTAAGCTCTGATAACTCAGCGGCGGCTAACGGTTAATAAACAGAGAAAAAGAATAGGAATAAGGAAAGGGAGTGTTCGGTTAGCATTGGTTAGTTTAAGCTAACCGATATGGCAAAAAAATAGTTAGCCACCACTAACTACTAATATTATCATATTACTTTTTTTATGTCAATAGCTGTTACGAATTAATTCTGCAAAGAGGTTTAATATTGTTATTCTACAATAATTGAACCACCCCTTGTACAATTATTTCAATATGGGAGTATTCAATTGACCACAATTCTGACCACAATACAATTTTTTCGCTGACCACAATTTGCCGGAATCATCAGTGTTAACTAGCAAGGTGATTCCTAATTTCTAAGTATTTCATAAACTCATTTGTCATAACATAATCAGTTAAAGCGTTGTATGTGGTTATTTTCCTTGCAAATTCATAACCGTCATCATCAAGTTGGAGTTCGTTTCAAATCCCTCATTGATGATAAACAAAAAGGCATCGTGCGATGCCTTTTTATTTATTGGCGCAGACGGAGGGATTTGAACCCCCGCACGGGTTGCCCCGCCTATCGGATTTCGAATCCGAACCCTTCAGCCTCTTGGGTACGTCTGCAAATAATTATTACTACGGAATTGTAACACTTTCGGCAGTTATTTGTCAATCATTTATATTGAAATACTGCCTGGTATGTGCTAAAATTGTTGCATCAAATTATTTTGCGGAGAAAAATATGATTGCAATTGTTGATTACGGCGCGGGAAATCTGATGAGCGTTAAAAAGGCTCTTGATTTCATTGGCGCTGAAAATGTGATAACCTCTGATCCGGCAGAGCTTTCAAAGGCGGATAAGGTGATTTTGCCCGGCGTAGGATCCTTTGGCGATTCAATGGCATCTATGCGGGAGAGGGGGCTTGTGGATGCGGTTAGAGCATCGGCAATTTCAGGCAAGCCGTTTCTCGGCATATGCCTTGGCTTGCAGCTTTTGTTTGCAGAGAGCGAGGAAAGCCCGGATGCGTGCGGCTTATCGCTTCTTAACGGAAAAATCACGCAAATTCCAAATGATATGGGGCTCAAGGTGCCGCATATGGGCTGGAATTCCGTTGAAATCACGCAGGGCAGCAGGCTTTTCAAGGGCATAAAAAACGGAAGCTATTTTTATTTCGTTCATTCATTTTATCTTAACGGGGCTGATTTTGATGCCGTTGCCGCAACAACCGAATACGGTGTTAAAATTCAATGCGCTGTTGAGCGCGAAAACCTGTTTGCAACACAGTTCCATCCGGAAAAAAGCGGCGAGGTTGGCTTAAAGCTGCTTTCAAACTTTGTTGAAATGGAGGGATAATGTTATGTATGCAAAAAGAATTATCCCGTGCCTTGATGTTAAAAACGGCAGAGTTGTAAAGGGCGTTTCCTTTGTTGATTTAAGGGATGCCGGCGATCCCGTTGAGTGTGCCGCGGCTTATGACAGGCAGGGCGCAGATGAGCTTGTTTTGCTTGATATTACTGCCACTCATGAGGGCAGAAGCACGATGATTGATATTGTTGAGCGCGTTGCAAAAACGGTGTTCATTCCGTTCACAGTCGGCGGCGGAATTCAGAGTGTGGAGGATTTTAAAGAGCTTTTGCGCGCAGGTGCTGACAAAATTTCCGTTAATTCAGCTGCGGTCAGAAATCCTCAGCTCATCAATGATGCGGCTTATAAATTCGGCAGGCAGTGCGTTGTTTGCGCAATTGATGCCAAGAAAAGGGCGAAAGGCGGCTGGGAGGTTTATCTTAACGGCGGCAGAATCCCAACGGGAATTGATGCGGTTAAATGGGCTGTTGAGGCTGAAAGCAGGGGAGCGGGCGAAATTTTGCTCACCTCAATGGATCAGGACGGGCAGAAAAACGGCTATGATATTGAGCTAACCCGCGCGGTTTCAGAGGCCGTCGGCATTCCCGTGATTGCTTCCGGCGGCGCAGGCGCAAAACAGCATTTTTATGATGCCTTCACAGCAGGCAAGGCAGATGCCGTGCTTGCCGCAAGCCTTTTTCATTTTAATGAGCTTCCGATTCCGGAGTTGAAGGATTATCTTGACAAAAACGGAATTTCGGTAAGACTATAGAACAAAAGGCGCAGGCTTTTCCTGCGTTTTTGTTTTGATTCTTGTATAAATTATAATAATATGCTATAATTATTTAGTTATTAACTTGCGGGAGCTTGATTATGAAAAGTAAAAAAGAAAAGAAAGAAATAGTTATCGAAAAGTATTCTGTAAAGGAAAGGCTTTTGATTGCCGGACTTACTGGTCTTGCGGTTTCCTTTATGTTCTTTTTGTTCGGCACTATTGATATTTATGCAAATAATATGGCGGAATTTGCTTTCACATTTTCCGATATCATTGGCCCTGTTCTGATAACCTTTTTTGTGTTTTGGATCGTTATCAGCGCGGTTGTTTTCGTTTTCAATAAGGCGGTGCTCAATATATTTACAGCCGGAATTTTCGGCATGATTATTGCAAGTTATATTGATAATTTTATTTCCGGGCGAGCGCTGATAACTTCAGGCGATGTAAACGGTATGTCGCAAGGGGAATATATTCAAATGGTATCGGTGTATATGATCATTTGTGTTTCTATCGCTGTAATTTCAATCGCTTTAAAAAACAAGTGGAAAAACGCGGTGGTTTTTCTTTCTGTTTTAATAATCGGCATGAATGGCGCAAGCCTTATAAGTGATATAGCTACAAAAAATCTGCTTTCGGATAATGATATTAACTGTGATTATGTTCTTTCAACCAAGGGGATTGATACCGTTTCAGAGCAGGAAAATATTATTTATATTTTGTTTGACCGTTTTGATACAAATTATTATAAAGCCGTAGTCGAAAAGTATCCCGATTATTTTGATGATTTAGAAGGATTTACTTTATATGACAGCGCAACCTCTGTTTACACAAGAACATATCCCTCCGTGCCTTATATGATTTCAGGCGTTCCGTATAAAGCAGAGGTTTCACCCGTTGATTACTTTGATAAGGCTTACGGTGAATCGCAATTTCTGAAGGATTTGAAAGCAAACGGTTATCAGATAAATGTTTTTGCAGATAGATACTATGAATACGCAGATGCAAAATCATTTCTCGGCATTGCCGATAATGTTGAAGAGGTTACCTCTTATTCAACAAATGATATGGAGATTGTTAAATACCTTTCAAAGCTTTCATTGGCACGCAGCTTCAGGCAGTATTTATCTATGGCTATGTATAGCAATGCAAATGAAGGCGTTTCGGCAACGCTTTCAACGCTTGAATGTGAATCGGGTGTTTATCAGGATAACGATGCCAAGTATTATAAATTTATTCAGGAAAACCATTTGCAGTCTGATGAAAGCGAAAAAACTTACACCTTTATTTATCTGCACGGCTCCCACCAGCCTTTTATCCTTGATGAAAACTGTGAGGTAAGCGAAAATGCAAGTGGTGTTTCCCAAACGGTCGGCTCATTTAAAATTGTTAAAGAATATCTTAATCAGCTTAAAGAGCTTGGCGTTTATGATAATTCAACTATAATTATTGCAGGTGACCACGGTTATCCGCGCCAGGAAATTCTTGATTTTATTGAGCAGGAGCAGTTTAAGGATTGGGGCCTAACCACCTGTATTTTCTTTAAGCCGAAGAATGCGGATAATAAAACGCTTATCACTTCAAGCGCAGAGGTTTCATCTGCAAATATAATTCCTGCAATAGTGCAAGATGCAAATTTGCAGACGGATTATAATTACGGTAAATCTCTTATTGATATAAAAGAGGGCGAAAATAACCCAAGAACCTTTTACCATTCATATTACATTGTTAATGAGCACCACCTTTGCTTTAACGTTTATGAAATAAACGGCAATGCTCATGATGTTAATAACTGGAAAAAGGTCGATTTTATAGAATCAGAATACCAATGGTATTAAATCATTAGGAAAAACTTTTTATGGAATATGTTACTTTGCCCCTCGGTTGGGTGATGAAGTTTTGTTACAATTTATTTTTGAGCTACGGGCCGGCAATTATTCTTTTCACCTTGCTGACGAAGATTATTCTTTTCCCGATTTCACTCTGGACTCATAATAATTCCGTTAAGCTTGTTAAGCTCCAGCCGGAGCTCAATGAGATTAAGGCAAAATTTTTCGGTGAAAAGGATACGATTTCGGATGAACAGCTAAAGCTTTATAAAAGAGAGCATTATCATCCCCTTGCAGGCCTCATTCCGATGCTTTTGCAGATTTTTCTTCTGCTTTGTGTTATTCAGATTATTTATAATCCGCTTACTCATATTCTATCTTTTGATAAGACGGCAATTGCTTCATTAATCTCGGCTGTGTGTGCAGCCTTCGGGCTGGATCCCGAAAGCAATTCAATTCAATTAAGCGTGGTTAATGAAATCAAAAACGGCTTTGACATGCAGGGGGTTGACATTCAAAGCGTCAAAGCGCTTCAAACAAGCTTTCTCGGCTTTGATTTATCTGCAACTCCTCTGTCCGCAGGCGGGAAAATGCTTGCCGTGCCTTTGATTGCGGGCTTAAGCGCCCTTTGCCTATGCCTTTTCCAAAACAGAATGAATCCGCTTCAGGCAGAGCAGGGAAGGTTAAGCCAGATAGGCACGAATGCGGTTTCCGTCGGCATTTCCTTGATTCTCGGCGGCTTTGTTCCTGCCGGAATAGGCCTTTATTGGATTTGCTCAAATCTTTTCACAATGCTTCAGCAGCTTATCCTTAATGTAATAATTAATCCCAAAAAGAATATTGATTATGACAGGCTGGAGAAAAGCAAGCAGGAGCTTGAGCGCCTGAACAGCATCGGCAAAAAGTCATCTCCTAAATTCGGAGATGAGAATTATAAAAGAGAAAAAGCAGATTATAAGCGCTTCTTTTCAATTGCAAACAAGCACCTTGTTATTTATTCTGAAAACAACGGCTTTTATAAGTATTTTTCAAAACTGATTGATTATCTGCTTAATAATTCAAACATTATCATTCATTATGTAACAAGCGATCCTAATGATAATATCTTCAACCTCGCAAAGGAAAATGAAAAACTTCAGGCGTATTATATCAGCGAGCGCAAGCTCATAACGCTGTTTATGAAAATTGATGCCGATATCGTTGTTATGACAATGCCTGATCTTGATAATTATCATTATAAGCGCTCTTATGTTAAAAAGGATATTGAATATATCTATATTGTTCACGGCCCTATGAGCACGCATATGGTTATGAATAACGGCTGCCTTGATAATTTTGATACGGTTTTTTGCGTCGGCGATTTTCAGATTCCCGAAATAAGAAAACAAGAGGAGTTGTATAACAGAAAAGAGAAGAATCTTGTTATTTGCGGATATGGCTTTTTGGAAATTCTGCAAGAAAAATATGATGCTATGCCAAAAGGCGATTTGCCGAATAAGGTTTTGATTGCGCCTTCATGGCAAAAGGATAATTTGCTTGATAGCTGCTTTGATTCTCTTCTTGATGAGCTGCTGGGCAAAGGTCTGAATGTTGTTGTAAGGCCACATCCGGAATATATTAAGCGATATTCTCACAGAATGGATACAATAATTGAAAAATATAAGGATTATAAGGGCGATGATTTGTCATTCGAGCTTGATTTTTCAAGCAGTGATTCCTTATATAATTCTTCGGTTGTTATCACGGACTGGTCAGCAGCGGCTTATGAATTTTCATATGTAACCTGCAAACCCTGTGTGTTTATTAACACGCCGCCAAAAATCTATAATAAGGAATATGAAAAAATCGGCATTGAGCCGCTTGAAATCTCCCTTCGAAATCAGGTAGGCGTCAGCTATGAAATCAATGATTTTTCAGGCATGGCAGATAAAATCAAGGAAATGATTTCAAATAAGGATGAATATTCACAGCAGATTAAAGAAATCAGGCAGAAATATATTGCCAATTTCGGCCGCAGCGGCGAGGTTGGCGGAAAATATATTATTCGCGCCTTGATTGATAAACAGAAGAAATTAAAGGAGAAATAAAATGATTAAAGCTTATATTGATCCCTCTGTAATGAGCTACACAATTCAAATCGTTGCCGGCGCTGTAATCACAATTGGTGCGGTTGCGGCAATCGTTTTCAGAAAGGTGAAGAAAAAGGCAAAGGATGTTTTAAAGATTGAGGATAAAAAAACCACAGAGGATGATATCGTAGATCTTTCAGAGGATAATTCAGAAAATGAATAAAAGAATGCCGTCGGGAACAATCCCGGCGGCGTTTTTGTATAACGAAAACCACGCG
>DCTO01000027.1 GCA_002329285.1 Ruminococcaceae bacterium UBA1438 | reverse complement strand
GCTCATAGCAGAAATCAATATCAAAATCCGGCATTGAAACGCGCTCCGGATTTAAAAAGCGCTCAAAAAGAAGGTTATATTTCATCGGATCCAAATCCGTTATTCCGATGCAGTAAGCGGCAATTGAGCCGGCGCCGGAGCCTCTGCCGGGGCCGACGGGAATTCCCTTGCTTTTGGCAAAGGAAACAAAATCCGCAACGATGAGATAATAATCGGTGTAACCCATCTTATCAACGGTTGAAAGCTCATATTCAAGCCTTTTAACATATTCATCAGGCGGATTGCCGTAACGCTTTTTAAGCCCCTCATAACAAAGGCGTCTAAAATAATCATAATGACTTTCGCCGGTGCCAACCTCAAAATAAGGCAGTTTTGTGTTTCCGAATTCAAAATCGAAATTGCAGCGCTCTGCAATAAGCGCTGTGTTTGAAACAGCATCAGGCACATCCGAAAATGTCTGAAGCATCTCCTGCTCCGATTTGAGATAAAACTCATCCGAATGGAATTCCAGGCCCGTATCCTCGCCGAGAATATGATTGGTGGCAATGCAGATTAAAACCTGTTGAACTCTTGCATCTTCTTTTTCAATATAATGCACGTCGTTCGTGGCAACCATCGGAATTCCCGTTTCGCGCGAGAGGCGCTTAACGCCCTCCTTAACCACCCTTTGCTCATCAATGCCGTGATCCTGAATTTCAAGATAATAATTATCCTTTCCGAAAAGCTCATTAAACCAGAGGGCAGTTTCCTTTGCGCTCTCATAATCGCGGCTTAAAAGCTTTTGCGCAATCTCGCCCTGAAGGCAGGCAGAAAGGCAGATGAGACCATCGTGATATTTTTCAAGCAAATCATAATCAATTCTGGGCTTATAATAATAACCCTCCGTGAATGCAAGGGAAACAAGCTTGATTAAATTCTTATAGCCCGTTTCATTTTGGCAAAGGAGAATCAGATGGTGATAATCCTTATCAAGCCCCTTTTCCTTATCAAANNAGCAACATAAACCTCGCAGCCGATAATCGGCTTTATTCCCTGCTTTTTGCATTCCTTATAAAAGTCCACGGCGCCGTACATATTGCCGTGGTCTGTTATAGCAAGCGAGCTCATTCCCAAATTCTTTGCACGGGAAACAAGCTGCCCGATGCGGCAAGCGCCATCGAGCAGCGAAAATTCAGTGTGCAGATGAAGATGAGTGAACATAGCTTTAACCCTATTATTTATATTTCCGCGGAAATATCAATTATTCTTTTCAGCCTGTGATTAATTCCGCTGCGGCTGAGCGGAGGATTGCACATTGCAGCAAGCTCCGCAAGGCTTAAATCGGGATTATCATAGCGCAGCTGCGCCACAGCCTGAAGATTTTCAGGCAGATATTCCCTGCCCTTTTTGCTCCATATTTTTTCAATTGCGGCAGTCTGAACGGCAACTGCATTAACCATTTTGTTTATATTTGCGGTTTCGCAGTTTGCCTGCCTGTTTGCCTTGTTTCTGAAATCCTTAACAATCTTGATGTTCATCATTTCAAAGGTTGCATCAGATGCGCCCATAATATAAAGGCAGCCCTCAATTGCTTCGCTTTCCTTGAAATAAACGATGTTATAGCCATCCTTGCGCTTTGAATACTTTGGATTAAGTTCAAGCTCATCAAGCAGCGTAAGCAGGCTTTTGGCAAGATTGAGATAAGGAACGGTGAATTCAAGGTGATAATCCTTATTGGGATCGGAAACCGTGCCACAGGCAAGAAACGCGCCTGCAACAAAGGCTTTGCGGCAGATTTCGCAATCAAAATTTGAATGATTGATTTTAAGGCTACCGCCCTCGTGGCCGAAGCTTTTGAAAAGCTTTGCGGCATCGGCAGGATTTTCCGTTGAAACCGTGAAGCTTCTTCCCTTGGGTGAAACACGAAAGCTGCTTTTGATGTTAAACAGCTTTAAAAGCAAATCGGCAAAAAGCTCTGCCGAATGCCTGTTTTCAGACTGAAGCGAAACGCTTTGCGCGGAAAAGCTTTTGCCGAACAGGCACATGCCGTAAAGAAGCGCCCTTTGGCAGCAGGTGTTTTCATATTCACTTTTAATCAGCTCTTCTTTAACCTGTACCGAAAAGGACATAATTTTTCTCTTTCTATTTTCTGTCTATATCTCTGTGATTAACCGAAACGTTATCCCACTTTTTTTCAAAATGCTCTTTTAGCGCCTGAGCAATTGCAACGGAGCGATGATTGCCGCCCGTGCAGCCAATTGCAAAAACGACCTGGCTTTTGCCCTCTTTTATGTAAAGCGGATTAAGGAAATCAAGCAGGCTTGAAAGCCTTTCCAAGAGCTCATTTGCCTCTGAAAATGAGAACACATAATCCCTGACCTCTTTATCAAGCCCTGTTTTTGAACGCAGCTTTTCAACCCAATAAGGATTGGGAAGGCAGCGGACATCAATAACAAAATCCGCCTCAGTGGGAATGCCGTGTTTGAAGCCGAAGGATTCAACATTAATGTGCATAACATCCTTATCATCACCCACAAGAAGCTGGGTTAAGCGATTACGCAGCTGGCTGTCATTGAGATCAGAGGTGTCAATAACAAAATCAGCCCTTGAGCGCAGAGGCGAAAGCACATCCTTTTCATAGGTGATAGCCGCATCAATATCGCCGTTAAATCGCTCTGCATAAGGATGCTTTCTGCGCGTGAGCTTATATCTTTTAAGCGCCATATTGGTTTTGATATCAAGATAAACAACCCTAACATCATAATCATACCGCTCAACATCCTGAACGCTTTCGATTATGCTTTCAAAATTTTCAGTTGTGCGGATATCGATAACCATAGCGATTTTGCTGTACTGCTCCTGCTTTGAAAGCAGATCCAAAAACTGAGTCATCAAAAACGGCGGCAAATTATCAATGCAATAATATCCGATATCCTCTAAAAATCCAACTGCGGTTGATTTTCCTGCACCTGAAACACCTGTTACAATTATGAGTTCCTTTTTGTTAATAATCATTATTCCGTTACCCTTATCTCCATTTCAAGCTTAACGCCTTTTTCCTTCATCACTGTTTCGCTGCAGATTCTGCAAAGCTCAAGAATATCAGCGCAGGTTGCGCCGCCCTTATTAATGACAAAGCCTGCGTGCTTTTCGCTGACCTGGGCGCCGCCGACTGTTTTTCCCTTAAGCCCGCATTCCTCAATCAGCGCGCCGGCAAAATAGCCCTCAGGGCGCTTAAAGGTTGAGCCCGCGCTCGGATATTCAAGCGGCTGCTTATCCTTGCGGCGAGAAATCAGATCCTCCATTTTTGCCTTAATCACATCACGGCTGCCCTTTTGAAGCTTTAAATAAAGCCCGGTTATTATGCAGCCGTTATCATAATACGCGGAATGGCGGTAAGAAAGCTTAAGCTCCTCGCCTTCAAGAGAGCCTTCATCGCCGTTTTCATCAATATGCTCGCACTTATAAAGCACATCCTTCATCTCACCGCCGTAAGCGCCGGCATTCATAAAAGCGCCGCCGCCGCAGGAGCCGGGAATGCCATAAGCAAATTCCAACCCCGTGAGGCCATGCTCCAAAGCGAAGCGGCAAAGCTTAATCAGAGAAGCGCCGCTTTCGGCAAAGATGACATCATCGCCGATCAGTTTTATATCCGAAAAGGCATTTGAAAGGCAGATTACCGCCGCATCAATTCCTTTATCGGAAACGAGAAGATTTGAGCCGTTTCCGATGGTTAAGAGCCTGATTTTCTCCTGCCGGCAGAGCTTAACGATTGAAGCAATCTGCCCCTTTGAGGAGGGAAAAATCATCAGCCTTGCATTGCCGCCGACCTTGAAGCTGGTGTGAGCGGACATCGGCTCATTCTCGCAGTATTCAATTTGGTTTAAATTAAGAAATTTAATTAGCTTATTCAAAATATCACACCGTTATTTTTTGTTATATTAATCATCACGGGAGGGCAAAACACCCTCCCATAATATTCGAATCTTAAATTATTCTTTAACTGAGCCAAGCAGAGCGGCGCCTATTATGCCGGCATCATTGCCAAGCTGGGCTTTGAGAATTTTAGTCTGAATCTTGCTGTGGATTGAATATCTCTCCGCCTGAACATAGCGGCGAAGCGGTTTCATAAGAGTTTCACCCTCATTACAGATACCGCCGCCGACACAGATGATTTCCGGCTGGAGCGCATTAACAAGATTGATAAGACCGCAGGCAACATATTTTATGTAATTATTAACAACGTTGATGCCGGAAATATCGCCCTTGCGCATTGCGTCAAAAGCAGTTCTGCCTGAAACCTTGCCCTCCTCCTTTGCAAGCTCATGCATAACGGATTCGGGATCAGCCTCCATAGCAGCTTTGGTTTGGCGGATGAGCGCGGTTGCGGAAGCATAAGCCTCCCAGCAGCCTTTTCTGCCGCAGGTGCAGGGCTCTCCGTCAACAACGATAACCATATGACCGCATTCGCCGCCGGCAAAGTTAACGCCGGAAACGATTTTGCCGTCAACAATAATGCCGCTGCCGACACCGGTGCCGAGAGTTACGGCAACAAAGTTTTCTGCGCCGTTTCCGCATCCTGCATAAGCCTCGCCGAGTGCGGCGCAATTTGCGTCATTCTCAATAAAAACGGGAAGCTCGCCAAGCCTGTAATTAAGCATCTGCTTTGCAGGAACATTATCAAATCCGAGGTTATTTGCAAATTCAATCACGCCATCGCCGTTAACCGTGCCGGGAGTGCCCATTCCGATTGAAGAAATATCCTCAATCTTAACGTTTGCATTTGCCATTGCCTCTTTGCAAACCTTTGCAATATCATCAAAAATTTCCTCTGCAGAACGCGGAGTTGCGGTTGGCGTTTTGCTTTTGCCGAGGATATTATAATTCTCATCAACAACTGCGGCAACAATATTTGTTCCGCCCAAATCGATTCCGATGCTTAACATAAATATATACCTCCGATTTTAACAATTCTTTTAAGTGTTTTGCCAGATATCAAGCTCTTTATCATCAGGCTCCATATCATCCATGCCAAGGCTGATCATAAGCTCCTTTGCGGCATTATAGCCCATCTTTTTCTGGCGGTTGTTCATTGCCGCGGTTTCAATGATAACGGCAAGATTTCGCCCGGGGTTAACAGGAACTGTTATTACGGGAACCTTGACATCAAGAATTTTTGTGTATTCATTATCAATGCCGAGCCTGTCATAAGCCTTTCCGGCCTCCCACGGCTCAAGCTGAATAACAAGATTAATCTTTTCGTTTTCTTTAACAGAGCCCATACCGAAAAGGCGGCGCGCATTGATTATGCCGATTCCGCGAAGCTCAATAAAATGGCGGATGTTATTTGGAGACGAGCCGATAAGCGTGTGATCATCCGTTTTGCGGATTTCAACCGCATCATCGGCAATGAGGCGATGCCCTCGCTTGATAAGCTCAACAGCGGTTTCGGATTTGCCGGCACCGCTTTCGCCGATAATCAGAACGCCCTCACCGTAAACCTCACACAAAACGCCGTGCCTTGTTATTCTCGGCGCAAGATTTGTGTTTAAAAACTGAATGAGGGTTGCAAGGAACGGCGAGGTTTCCTCCCCCGTTTTAAGGAGGGGCACGCCATAATCCTCACATGCTCTGACAAGATAATCCGGAATATCAAGCCCTCTTGTTATTACTGCGGCGGCAGGCTTTAAGCCAAGCCAGTAGCCGAGCGCCTTTTCGCGCTCTGACGGGCTCATTTTTTTCAGAAAGCCAAGCTCTGTCCACCCGAGAATCTGAATTCGCAGAGGATCGAAAAAATCAGTGTAGCCCGCTAGAACAATTCCCGGCCTGTTAACCTCATTTGTGGTTATAAAAATATCAGATGCATCCTGAGGCAGAAAAACAACCTCAAGCTTATGAACATCAATAATTTTTTGCAGGGAAACAGAATATGAATTCGGCAAAAAAGCACCTCCTTCTTACATAAATAAATATTACCCCAAAATATATTTTTATTATATAATATTTTATACGTGATAATCAATAGAAAATTAAAGATTTATTATATAAAATAGAACACACAATTTATTAATAATTGCTAAATTTGCAGAAAATTGATTTACAAATAAATATGATTATGCTATATTGAGTTGAAATGACAATCATTTTTTACCCATAATTAGTTGAGGAGTTTTATGGAGAGAAAACTGAAGATTGCAATCGGCACGGACGCTTTTCCGCCAACCACTGACGGAGTTTGCACAGTTGCAAAAAACTATGCCGAATATCTTAATAAAAACCACTGCAGGGCAACGGTTATTACTCCAAAGAATCCCTATGCAGAAGACGAAAAATTCAATTATGAAATATTCAGATATAAAAGCTGGTGGATTCCTAGCAAATCGGGATACAGCATAGGCTGGCCATTCAAGGAGAGCCTGAGCTTTGATATTATTAACCAGGGCTTTGATTTGCTTCACAGCCACTGCCCCCTTGCAACAAGCTATTATTTCAGGCTTATTAATAATAAAAAGCGTATTCCGGTTGTGCTGACTTATCACACCAAATACGAATACGATTTTGAAAGAGTTATACCCACAAAGCCGGCAAAGGATTTTGCTTACAGCTTTCTGCTGAATAATATTAATTCAGCGGACGAGGTTTGGGTTACAAGCGAGGGCACGGGAAAAAGCCTGCGCAAGGTTGGCTACACGGGCGATTACATCGTTATGCCAAACGGCTGCGATATGCCGAGGCGAACCTTCAGCGACGAGGAAATTACCGGCATTAAACAGGAGCTGAATATCCCGCAGGATTTGCCTGTTTTTATTTATGCAGGCAGAATGATTTGGTATAAAAACATCAGAATGATACTGGACGCCTGCAAGAAGCTGAAGGACAGCGGCGAGGATTTCAGGCTGATTATGCTCGGTTTCGGCGATAACGAAACTCAAATCCGTTTTTATTACAAGAGGCTCGGACTTGCAGACAAAATTATCTGGACGAAAAAGATTCTTGACAGAGAGGTGATTCAAAAGCACTATGCAGTTTCAGACCTTTTGATATTCCCCTCCACCTTTGACACAAACGGCCTTGTTGTGCGCGAGGCTGCATCCTGCGCAACGGCTTCCCTGCTTATCAAAGATTCCTGCGCCGCAGAGGGAGTTACTGACGAGGTTAACGGTTTTCTTTGCGATGAAAATACAGAGAGCATAACCGTCAGGCTGCAGGAAATTATGCATAACAAGGAGCTGCTTAAAAGAGTTGGCAAAGGCGCCCAAAAGGATATTTATATCAGCTGGGAGGACGCTGTTGCAAAAGCATATGAACGATATCAGGTTGTGATTGATAATTTCTATAAAAACGGCGAGGATAAAAAGCCGTATCAATATTTAAAAATGAAACCGTGGTTCAAAAGATGAGAACCACGGTTTTCTTTACCGTTATTTTATTTTTCCGCGTTTTATATCAAACGCAAAATGCTTTTCCTCTCCGTTGATAATATAATCAATATCAACAACGCTTCTCTCCTCTGCCCTGAATGCAGCAGAGGTTACTTTAATATCATCCTTTGAGAAGGTTTTGAGCAAAAGCTCCGTTTGATCAGCTTTATATTTATCAACATTATCTGAGGTGAAAATCACGCTGCCGCAAAGCTTATTCACGGTTGCAATAATTTCCCGCTGTTCAAAATTCATATAGATATTATTATCACGAAGGAGAAAAACATCCGTGTCATTAAGAAATGCTCTGCCGTTTAAATGGCGGCGGAAGATGCTGTTGCCGAGGGTGTTGACGGTTGAGATAAACTCCCTGTGATTAAAGGTTGGCTTATTCCAGATAAGATCCATATCTGCGCCGATGCGGCAATAATCAACCTTGCCGAAGGCGGGCATAAGAGGAACGCCGCAACCGAGAATAAGCTTTTCTCCAACGCACTCACGCAGGAAATCCATTGCCTCGCACATAAGCTGGCCGCGGCTTTTATTATGATAAGGAATCATGGCGCAGCAATAAAGAAAATCCAGCTTAACCATATCAAAGCCCCAGTCATTAAGAATAACGTCAAAGAAATGACGGATATATTCCCTGACCTCGGGAATTTCAATATCAAGGGAATAGAAGCAGCCCCAGTTTGGGCCGCAGATAATCGGCTTTCCGTTTGGCTTTTTAATCAGCCAATCGGGATGATTTTTAGCAACATCGGATTTAAGATTTGCGCCAAGCGGAGCAAGCCAAAGCCCGGCAAGCATATTCTTTGAATGAATTTTATCTGCCTGCGCCTTCATTCCGCTTGGAAATTTTTTATCAATGGTTGAAAGCCAATCGCCCGCATTGGTCTGATAACCATCATCAATCTGGAAAATATCAACATCCGCATCAACTGCAGAAAGCGCCTCAAGATCGTTTGAAACTATATTCTCATTAATTTTACTGTAATAATTATACCAAGTGGTGTAGCCGTTCATAAGCTTTGCCTTTGGCTTTTCAACGCCCATAGCGGCAAACCACCGATCAAAAACCTCATCCCCCGTGCCGGTGAGATGAACGGCATCAAGGATATCATAATTGCCGAGGATTTTAACGCCATCAACATCCTTTCTGAAGGTTACGGTGTTTGTGCCGAAATCGGCTGTAATTAACGTGTAGCCGCTTCTTTCGGAAAGAGAGGCGAAAAGATTATAAATCTCGCCGTTTCTTGCATAAATATAGGAAAAGCCGGTGAATTGCCCTTTTCTGAACCTGCGGTTTTCAAAGCTGTAAGTTCCCGAAGCGCCGAGGAAGGTTTTTGAAAAGACAAGCTGTTCCAAAGCATTGGGGTGCTGAGGCGATTCATCAGGAAACATTTCTCTGCAATCCGTCCAGGACTGAAAGCCGTTTGCAAAAATGCGATCATTTTCAGAAAAGAAATGGGGAACGATAACGCAAAAATCAGTGATTTCAAGCTCCTCTTTTGCATTTAAAGCAAGCCTTATATGATTTGCCTTTGCATAAGCGGTAATGCTGTAATGCTCTGTTTTATCGGAATTTGAAGTGAAAGTTTCATCGCCGATTTTATAACTGATTTTGATTTGATATTTCTCCATAAGAACACCCCTTTTGAATTATCATAATTACATTATAACAAAAAGCGAGGATATTTTCAACGCAAAGAAAAAGCAGGGTTATACACCCTGCTTAAATAATTATCTTAATTTTGAAATTTCCTCAATAAATGCGGATGTGGAATCAAACTCTCTATAAACCGATGCGAAGCGGACGTAAGCCACCTCGTCGATTTCACGCAGCTTTTCCATAATCAGCTCGCCGATGCGAACGCTGGTTACCTCCCTGTCCGTTGCGCTTTGAAGCGTTGCCTCAATTTCAGAAACAGCGGCATCAAGCTCAACAGAGGTTACCGGCCTTTTTTCACAGGCACGAAGCATTCCCTTGAGAACCTTATTTCTGTCAAACACCTCGCGGCTTTTATCCTTTTTGATAACGATAATCGGAACATCCTCAATTATCTCATAGGTTGTGAAACGCTTGCCGCAATCAATGCACTCACGGCGGCGGCGGATTCGCTCATTTTCATCAGTGGGACGAGAATCAATGACCTTGCTTTCACTGCATCCGCAAAACGGACATTTCATAATTTTTGCCCTCTTTTCTTTAGGTGTTAAAAGCATTATAACACAATATATAGAGAAATGCAAGTGTTTTTACTTTACACCTATATATTGATCAAATTATTGCTTTTGAGCAGTTTCTGACTTGTTATTGTATATAAACATCCAAATTGCCATTGCACAGATGATAAAGTAGCCCACAAACGACCATATATCAGGCACATCGCCGAAAACGATAAATCCCGTTAACGCCGCAAAAACAACCTGTGAATAATCATAAACCGATATTTCCCTGCTGGGCGCATAAGAATATGCCGCAGTGATTGCAAATTGGCCGAGTGCCGCAAAGGTGCCGCCGGCAAGCAGAATTATCCACTGTCTTAATGACATATAATGATAATTAAAAACCAGAAACGGAAGCGAAACAGCACAGGAAAAGGCGGAGAAAAACAGAACGATCATTCTGTTATTTTCTTTATTATAGCTTAATTTGCGAACACAGGTGTAAGCCGAGCCTGCGCCGACTCCGCCGGCAAAGCCCGCAAGAGAGGCGATGAGATTTTCGTTTGCAAAGGTGGGCTTAATGATAAACATTGCGCCGATGAATGCGCCGGCAATTGCGATTGCCTGCTTCGGCTTAACCTTTTCCTTTAAAAACAATGCAGAAAAAAGCAAAACAAAAAACGGGCTCATCTTATTAAGCATTGAGGCATTTGAAAGCTCAATTCGATCCAGTGCATAAAAATTTCCGAAAACGCCCACAAGCCCTGCAACCGAGCGGAGCACTAGATATTTGGTGCTGCCGGGCTTCGGCTTAAAGCTGTCCCCCGACTTGAGCATTGCAACAAACGCAAAAATCATTGCAACAAAATTGCGGAAGAAGAGCTTCTGAATAGTCGGCAAATCACCCGAGAGGCGCACAAGGGTGTTCATCCCGCAGAAGAAGGCTGCGGAAAGAATAATCAGCAAGACACCCTTTGTTTTGTTACTCATTGGTTTAGCCATAATTTCTCCGAATCAAACAGATTTAAACGAACTAAAGGACTGCGCTTAAAGCACAGTCCGTTTGTTTTATTCTGCAAGCAGCTTTTCAATTGCTGCAAGCTGAACAGCAATGCACAGAATTTCAGAGGCCTTATTAAGCTCCTCAACAGGAGGATAGCTTGGCGCGATTCTGATATTGCTGTCATTCGGGTCAACGCCGTAAGGATAAGTTGCGCCGACGTTTGTGAGAGTTACGCCGGCCTCCTTGCAAAGCTCGCCGACTCTTTTTGCAGTGCCCGGCATTGCATCAAGGCTGATGAAATAACCGCCCCTTGGCGTTATCCACTGCGCAATTTCCTTTCCTCCGAGCTCGTTTTCAAGATGCTCAAGCACCATATCAAACTTTGGCTTCATAATGGCGGCATGCTTTTTCATATGAGCATAAACGCCGTTTGCATCGCCGAAGAACTTAACATGGCGGAACTGATTCATTTTATCATAGCTGATGGTTTGCGCGTTAAGGCGCTTTTTGATTGCGGCAATATTATTATCGCTTGCCGCCAGAGCAGAAACGCCGGCGCCGGGGAAGGTGATTTTTGAGGTTGAGCAGAACTCAACAACCATATCCTCATTGCCGTATTTCGGAAGAATATCAAAGATGTTAACAAGCTCCTCATCCCCTTCTTCCTCAATATAGTGAATGAAATAAGCATTATCCCAGATTATTCTGAAATCCTCTGCCGCGGGCTTGAGCGCCGCAATGCGCTCAACAACCTCTGCGCTGAAGGTGATGCCCTGTGGGTTTGAATATTTTGGAACGCAGATTAAGCCTTTAACACTGCTGTCCTTAACATATTCCTCAACAGCGTCCATATCAGGGCCGTTTTCATCCATTGCAATATTAATCATTTCAATTCCGAAATGATTAAGAATTGTGAAATGGCGGTCATAGCCCGGAACAGGGCAAAGGAATTTAATCTTATCCAGCTTGCACCAGGGAGTGCTGCCCGCACCGTGAGTGTAGCACTGGCTTATGTAATCAAACATCAGGGTTAAGCTTGCATTCGGGCCGATTATAACGTTTTTCGGCTCAACGCCCATCAAATCCGCAAACAGCCTTTTGCAGCTTGGGATGCCGTCCAGCAGGCCATAGTTTCTTAAATCAACGCCGTCTTCAATATAATCCAAATCAGGATTATTAAGACCGTTTGATATATCAAGCTGATCCGAGCCGGGCTTGCCTCGGCTCATATCAAGCTGAAGCCCAAGCGTTTTGAAAGCATTAAAGCGAGCTTCAAGAGCAGCCTTTTCCGCAATAAGCTCATCTCTTGACATTTCAGTAAATTTATTTGCCATAAAGTTATCCTCCGAGAAAAATTACTAAAATATTTTACCACCTTTTAATACATAATGCAATATTAAATTATAATTATACAGAAAATGTATTATAATTATGCAGGAACTGATTCTATAAACCATTTTGTTTCTTCCAAAAACAAATAGGTTGTTACGCCCATTATTGAGCAGGTGTAACGGATACCGGCGCCGCCTGATTTAAGCGAAGCGGCAGGGCGGATATCACGAATGCGGTCTATTTCGTATTTTTCATCATCAAGCTTAAGCATAAAGGGAATGATTTTTCCGTCCGTATCAAACCTTGCCAAAACCTCAACATATTGCTTTATCATAATTAGTTATATTCCTTTCCATTCTTTAAAATAACCAACAGGGTGAATTGTGTGATCATCATGAGGATTAAAGCTGCTTAATCCCCTGTCTGCCAAAACAGATGCTCTCTGCACGGCGAAGCTACCGAAACGGCGGCGGATATCGTCAACCGCATGCTCAATCTTTTCCTGCTTCTCATGCTGCTCAACGGTTTGGCTGAAATCAAACTGCATAAAATCCTCGCCGAAATCGGAAACCGAAACGCCTATACTTCTGATTGGATTTGCCCAATTGTAATTATTAAGAAAAAGCTGCATCGCAGCGGTTATAATTTCCGCGGAAATATCCGTGTGCGTTTTAAGCTGTGCCTGGCGGGTGAAACTTTGCAACTTATTATCGCGCACGCTTATCGTTACTGTTTTGCCCTTAACGCCCTGCTCTCTCATCCGCCTGGCAACGCTTTCCGCAAGCACGGTTAGCACGGTTTTGACATCATCATTATCCTTAAGATCCCTTGCCGTTGTGGTTGAATTGCCGATGCTTTTAATCGCCTGCTCATCATCCATATGCGAAACGGGAGAGGAATCAAGCCCGTTTGCGAAATCGCTCATAACATAACCGTTTTTACCGAACAGGGAATGAAGAAAGCCTTTATCCGCAGCCGCAAGATCGCCGACGGTGTAAATTCCATAGCCGTTAAGCTTTCTTGTTGTGGCAGGACCGACGAAAAGCAAATCGCCGACAGGGCTTTCCCAGACAATGCGCTTGTAATTCTCGCGGTTAATAACCGTTACCGCATCGGGCTTTTTATAATCAGAGCCGAACTTTGCAAAAATCTTGTTCCACGAAACGCCGACGCTGACGGTTATGCCAAGCTCAAACTTAACGCGCTCTTTGATTTCATAAGCAATTTCCTCCGGGCTTTTTTTGCTGCCCGTTACATCAATCCAATTTTCATCAAGGCCAAAAGGCTCAATATACTGGGAATAATCCTTATATATTTCCCTTGCCATATTTGAAAAACGGACATAAAGGGGAAAATGCGGCTCAACAAGAACAAGCTCCGGGCATTTCTGCATTGCCTTCCAGATTGGCTCTGCGGTTTTAACGCCGTATTTTGAAGCAATTTCATTCTTTGTGAGAATTATGCCGTGCCTATCCTCTCTTTTACCTGCCACGGCAACTGGCTTGTTTCTGATTTCAGGATTATGAAGACATTCAACCGACGCATAAAATTTATTGCAATCAACATGAAGAATTGCCCTTTCCACAACGGCACCCCCTGCCCTTATGATTTAAAATGGCGTTTTTAGCCTTTTCGAACATTTGTTTTATAATACATTAAAAAGACATTTTTGTCAATAATTTTTATAAAATAAATTTGAAATCAAATTTTTCCGTTGCTTGACTATGACGATAAAATAAATTATACTAACAAGCAGATTAACAAATAAGAGGTTTATTATGGCTATTTGCGATATTGCAGGGCTTAAAATTGATTTGAAAAACACCGGCGGCAGAACAGGCAGGCAGGCGCTTCCCTATTACGCCGAAAACCAGGACGAAAAGAATATTGACATCACCATTGACGTTACCCCGGAAAGAATTAAGGAGGCAATGGCAGAGCACCCCGAGCTTAATCAAGGTGACTGGGAATATATGCTCACCGGCTCTGATTTTTACACGCAGCTGATTAAATACAGGGGAATTTTGCTGCACTCCTCCTGCGTTGTTGTTGACGGTTGGGCATATGCCTTTTCCGCAAACAGCGGGGTTGGAAAATCAACCCACACCCAGCTTTGGCTTAAGCATTTCGGCGAGCACGCTCACATTCTTAATGACGATAAGCCCGCAATCAGAATTATTGACGGCAGAGTTTACGCTTGCGGAACGCCTTGGAGCGGCAAATACGATTATTCAACACCTGAAATCGTTCCGCTTGCAGGCATCTGCTTTCTTGAAAGAAGCGAGAAAAACAGCATCAAAAAAGCCGACACCTCAAAAGCAATTTACAACATTTTTGCACAGACGGTGAGAAAGCTTGGCGCAGAAGCGATGGAAAATCTTCTTGACGTGCTGGATGAGCTTTTCTCAAAGGTGCCGCTTTGGGAGCTTGAATGCAATATCAGCGACGAAGCAGTTTTAACCTCCTATAACGCAATGAAACCAAAAGAGTAAAAAAGGACACGGAGTAAATCCGTGTCCTTAATTTATTATTTAAAATACATATAATACTGGCATTTAATCATGCCGTTATAAAGTTTGCGTCGCTTATCCGCCTTTCTGCCAAAGCATTTTTCAAATTCTTCATCAGGGGAAATAATTCCATAGCTCCAACCTTTTCTTGCAACAAAGCGTTCACCCATAATTTTATAAAGTCTTTCGGCCTCTCTGATATCAAGCATACGCTCGCCATATGGCGGATTGGTTACCAGAGTGCCCCTCTCCGTGGTTGGATTAAAAGCTTTAATATCGCATCTTGACAATCGCAGGAAATTATCAACGCCTGCCCTTTTTGCATTAACGAGGGTTAAATCAAGCACTTTTTTATCAATATCGCTGCCGAAGGCGACGAAATCAGTGTCTGTCTTAACAAGCTCGCCGCATCGGCTGCGCTCCGATTTCCAGACGTCATTTGAAATTAGCCCCCATCTTTCGGCATCAAAATTGCGATTTATTCCCGGGGCAATATTATTTGCAAGAAGCGCGCCTTCAATCAGCAGAGTGCCGCTGCCGCAGAAGGGGTCATACATACTGTGATAGTGGCGAAGCTTTGAAAGGCTGCACATTGCGGCGGCAAGTGTTTCCCTTATCGGAGCAGCATTTGCCGCGGGGCGATAACCCCTTTTATGAAGCGGAACTCCCGAGGTGTCAATCATAAGAGTGACGTCATTTTTAATTATTGAAAACTGAATCTGATGAACAGCATCGGTTTCCTCAAACCAGGAGATATTATAATCCTCTTTTAGGCTTTCAACCACAGCTTTTTTAATGATTTTCTGGCAATCGGGAACAGAATGAAGCTCCGAATTAAGGCAATAGCCCTTGACGGGAAAAGTGTCCCTCGAGCCGATAAAATCAGACCAGTTAATCAGCTTTGTGTTATCAAAAAGCTCTGAAAAGCTTACAGCCTTAAACCTGTCCATCACAATCAGTACGCGCTCTGCAAAGCGGCAGTTAAGATTGGCGCGGGCAAGGATTTCATCGTTTCCTTCAAAGAAAACCCTGCCGTTTTCAGCGGCAACGTTTTCAGCGCCCATAAATTTTAATTCATCGGCAACCGGGCCCTCTAAGCCGAGAAGGCAGGTTGCAACCATATAAAAATACATACGCTAAATTTCCTTTGAAGCATGCCTTGTTACATGGCAGCCGATATTAACCGCCACGGGCATGCCTGCAATATGAGTGGGATAAGTTTCAATATTAACAGCAAGTGCAGTTGTTTTGCCGCCAAAGCCCTGCGGGCCGATATCAAGAGAATTAATTTTATCCAAAAGCTCCTGCTCAAGCTCTGCATAAAGCGGATTTTCATTTCTTTTTTCAACAGAGCGGCAAAGCGCTTTTTTTGCAAGCACGGCGCTATATTCAAAATCGCCGCCGATGCCGATGCCGACAACAATCGGAGGGCAGGGATTTGAACCTGCAAGCCTGACCGTTTCAAGCACAAAAGCAATGATATCCTCCCTTTTTGCGCTGGGAGTGAACATCTTTAGCCTGCTCATATTTTCACTGCCGAAGCCTTTGGGAGCGGCAGTAATTTTTATTTTATCACCGGCAACAACGCGGGTGTGAATAATTGCGGGGGTGTTATCATCTGTATTAACCCTGTCAAAGAAAGGATCGCGAACAACGGATTTGCGCAAAAGCCCATCAACATAGCCCTGAGATACGCCCTCATTAACCGCAGCTTCAAAAGAGCCGCCGACGATGTGAACATCCTGACCGATTTCCGCAAAGATGACAGCCATGCCGGTATCCTGGCAGACGGGAATATCCAGCTCTCTTGCGGCATCAATATTAGCCTGAAGATCGGAAAGAATGGATTTTGCGGTTTCGTTATTTTCCGCTCCTTCAAAGCACGAGATGCAGGAAACCAAATCAGCGGGCAAAATTTTATTTGCTTTTATCACAAGCTCCTTAACGGCAGCCGTGATTTCAGAGGCGTTAATTTCTCTCATAACAAACTATCCTTTAAATTTGATAAAACTATAATAAACGATATTAAACAAAAAAACAAGCCGAGAATAATCCCGGCTTAAAATTTTATTGAATTAGTTGCTTCCCGAAATATCGTAAAAAACGACCTCATCGGATTTTACATAACCTTTTTCACGAGCCTTTTGCTCAATATAGCTATCCTTATCATTAGAATCAAGAATGGCAATTAATTGCTCATTCTCTTCCTCCTGAGCGGAAAGCTGAGCAGAATAAGCAGCCTCCTGCTTTTTAAGCCTGCTGATATCTGCCGACTGAGCAACGATAACCGAGCTGCAGATAACAAAAACAATTGCAAGCGGAACAATAACTGAAAGGAGACGGAATTTTTTATTCTGTTTTAAAGTCTGAAAAAGCTCTTTCATTTTGAAAATCCCTTTGCGCTTTGTTTTTCTTTGAAAGCTTTTTACCTTTACGGAATTTGCTTTTGGTAAAGGCTTTAAGCTTAACAAAAATATTATAATACATAACCCATATAAAATGCAAGTCTTTTTTTAATTTTTTTAAAGATTTTTTTGCCGATTTTCTCAATAACAAAGCGGTTTTTCTTTGTTTTTGACAATGTATCAACATTATGGTAAAAACATAGAGAAAAAATCCGAAAAAAGTAATTGTAAAGTATATTGCCCTTACAGATCCGTTATTGAATCCAAGCAATAAAACAAAGAACGAAAGTGAAAAAGCGGCGCAAAAAAAGAAATCAAGCACAAACGAAACAGCCTTATTATTAAATAATATCCTGAAAAAACGAAAAGCATCATAAACCGCACCCGTAACGAGACCGAAAATAAAAAAATAAAGGAAAACTTTAAGCACTGAAGAGCCTTTTGAAAAAGCCTTTTTCTTTGGAAATCCGTGAGCTGTAAACAAGAGCGGCAATTTCCCCTTCAACCTCAAGAGTTCCGTTTGCAAGATTCAGCTCTTTAACGTTAAGCCCCTCCCCGCTGATTGAAAGAGAGCCGTAATCCGTATAAGCCACAACGCTTTCGTCATTAAAGGAATCAACATCCGTTACCCCGGTCAGCTTTAGTCCGTTTCTGTTTTCAAGTTTAAGGCTATGTGTTCTTTTAAGCTTATCTTCCATAAAAAAATCACCCTTAAAGCATATGCTTTAAAAGGATGATTAATTACATAAATCAAAGCTGCTTAAACATTTTTGAAGAATCCTCTTTGAGAGCATGCTCCAAAACCTCAAGCACCTGATATTCCTTAGCCTGTGTGCCGAAATTAACCGTGATGATATCGCCGACCTTAACATCATAAGAAGCCCGCTGAACCTTGCCGTTAACAAGCACCCTGCCGGCATCGCACGCCTCATTGGCGACAGTGCGGCGTTTGATTATTCTTGAAACCTTTAAATACTTATCAAGCCTCATAATAAAAACCTCTGGAAAAGAATTGAGCCGCCGCTTGCGCGGCGGCTGAGAATCTACCGTTTCTCTGAATTATTTTACAGCATCCTTGAGAGCTGCGCCAGCCTTAAAGGTTGGAACCTTAGCAGCAGCGATTTTGATGGATTCGCCTGTACGCGGATTCTTACCGGTACGAGCTGCACGCTTCTTAACATCAAATGTGCCGAAGCCAACAAGTGCAACCTTATCGCCGTCTGCAAGAGCCTCAGTTACAGCTTCAAGAACTGCCTTAACTGCTGCGTCTGCATCCTTCTTTGAAAGTTCTGCTTTTGTAGCAACTGCTGCTACGAGATCGGTTTTGTTCATTACAATTCCTCCATTTTTGCCTTATCGGCAATTATTTTCTTTGCCTCTTCCCAAAGAATATCAAGCTCATCAATTGAAGCCTCCTTCATATTGACGCCCCGCTCCTGAGCAAGCCTTTCAACAATTAAATATCTGTTTAAAAACTTATCTGTTGAAGCGGTTAATGCCTCCTCGCTGTCAACCCCGATGAAGCGGGATATATTAACGCAGGAAAACAAAACATCGCCGAATTCATCCTCAATATCAGGCTGATTTCCCTGTTTCAAAGCAATTTTTAACTCATTAATCTCTTCATACAGCTTATCTGCGGCACCGCTGAGGTCATCCCAATCGAAGCCGGCTTTAGCTGCCTTTTGCTGAATTTTCTGTGCTCTCATAAGCGCGGGAAACTCACGGGGAACCTTTAACATGGATTCGCTTTGACTTTTAATTCCCTTGGACTGCAGCTTGATTTCATCCCATTTTCCGAGAGCTTCAAAGCTGTCTTTTGCAACAGCATCTCCAAACACATGAGGGTGGCGGATAACAAGCTTTTGGCAAAGCTCATCAACCACGTCATCAAAACCAAAATTGCCCTTTTCACGCTCCATCTCTGTGTGAAGCATTATCTGGAGCAGAACATCACCCAGCTCCTCCCTAAGCATATCGGCATTATTTTTATTGATTGCCTCTATAACCTCATAGGTTTCCTCAATAAAGTTTTTTCTTATTGATTCGTGGGTTTGCTTTCTGTCCCAAGGGCAGCCGCCCGGCGCCCTTAAGACCTTGATAAGCTGAACTAAATCATTGACATCATATCGTTCTTTAAGTTCAAAATCAACAGCCATTTTTTGCGCCTTTCACAGATTAACGAATTCATTATAATTTTACTATAACTATGCCCAAAAGGCAAGCATTTAAGCCGTTTTTTAACCATATCGTAAGATTTTAAATTCGGAAAAATTAATGGTTTTTGACAAAACAATGCCCACTGTAAAAAGAATGCCGAAAAGCGCCGTAATTACAAGGAAATTCAACAAATTTCCCGATGAAGTAAAAACCGCAGAATAAATAATCTTTGCGCCGAAAAACGCCGCAAAAGAACAGACTGCAGGCTTAATCAGCATTTGCAAATAATTATATTTAACGCCCGAGTATTTTCTGAAAATATAAAGATTTGAAACGAGAATAACTGCATATGAAACAGCATCGGCAATTGCCGCGCCTAAAATATTAAATCTCGGATCGCTGACAAGCGCCGCGCAAAGAGCAACCCTGATGATTCCGCTTACAATCAGCGCAGGAATGCTTTTTGACGCAAAGCCGATTGCCTGCACCGCAAACACGGCAGCGCCGGAAAGCGAATAAAGCAGCATTGTGAAGCCCATAAATCTAATTAAACCCGTGCAGCCGATAACGATATCATAATTTGAAGCTTTATAAAGAATTGAAAGCATATCGGAAGCCGCAAGCGAAAGATACACTCCCCCGCCAATGCTTAAAATCGCAGTATATTTAAAAATACTGTTTGCAAGGGCAGAAAGCCGTTGCCTGTTTTCATCCTCAAACGCACAGGAAAGCGCCGGAACGGCTGCTACTCCGAGCGCCATAGTGAAGCCCGGAATAATATTTTTGAAATCCTGGGCAGTTGAAAAAAGGCCGTAAATATAGGTTATCAAGTCCTCGTCAGGTGTTGAATTAACCGAAAGGCACTCGGAAAATTCCTGTTTAAGAAGGCTGAAATCAGCAAGAGAAAGGCAAAACTGAACCGCAGAATTATATGCAAAAACAGAAAGGCTCTGAATTAAAGTTGAGGCAATTATCGGCAGAGAGAAGCGAAATATTTCGCTGACGCTCTCCCCGGTTTTATATCGACTTTTCAGCGGGCGGGAATTATATTTCATTGAGGAATAGGCGCCGAGATAAACAAGGCTTGCGAACGCGCCGAAAGTTACGCCGCCGATTGAAGCGGCGGAGGTTATGGGATAAATTGCAGAAAGCGCTTCAACCTCATCAGCACAGCTTATGCCAAGCACTGCGCCTGTTGAAAGAAACTGATTATAGAGCGCCGCCATAGTATATTTTGCAAAAAGCAGGCCAAACACAACCTTGAACACTGCCTCCGTTACCTGGCTGACCGAGGTTGGCACCATATTCATATATCCCTCTGCAACAGAACGCCGCGCCGCCGCCATTGAGGAAAACAAAGCCGTTGGCGCAAGAACATAAATAGTTGCAAGGCTTTNNCAATCAAAAGCATAAATGCAGTGCCGGCAAGCCCGATAACAAAAAACAGCCTGTTTGCCGCAAGCCTTATTGAATAAAGCTTTGCGTTATTTCCTTTTGAATTATATTTACTGACAAGATGGGAAACCGCAACCGGAAAAGCGCCCATAACGATGGCATGAAGCGGCATATAAAGATTATATGCTATATTAAAATAACCCCTGCCCGTTGCGCCGATATAAGCGGTGAGCGGAATTTTATAAACAGCGCTGACCGCCTTAACAATTATTGAAGAAAGCAGAAGCAAGACCGCGCTGCTGAAATATTTTCTTTTAAGCTCATTCAAATAAATCACCAAAACAAAAAGGCAGCGCAAAATTTGCACTGCCTTAAATCTCTATTTTTATTAAAATTATTCCGAAACAGGCTCCGCTTCAACGGATTCAATCTCAACCTCTGAAGCATCATCAACATCATCGGCATCATCAGAATTTGACTTCTGCACAGCCTTAATAACCTCTTTTGCCTGATTAACAACTTCCTTAGAAACAGTTACAACGCCCTGCTTCAGCTCCTCGGCGCCGCGCTTGAGCTCATCAGTGTCCGCAGCGGCCTTCGCTTCCTCAAGCTGAGCCTCAAGCTCATCAACCTTTAATATAAAGGTTTTAATGTCTGCAACTGCGCAATCATATTCATCATCATCAACCGCCTCGCCGTTAAGCGAATCAAACTGAAGCCTGCCGAATTTTTCATACGCTTTTGCAAGCTTTGACTTTGCATCAAGAAGCTCCAGCTTTTTCTTGGAAGCCTCAAAATACTGCGAGCCCTTCTTGCCAACGGTTTGAGCAACATCCTTTGTTTTAATAATAACCTCTTCAAAATTAGACGGCATAACAAAACCCTCCAAACTCAATGCCATTTAAGTATTGTTTAGATTATATTACAGGCAGAATAATTTTGCAATACTAAATGTAATATTTTTTAGGAATTTAAGAAAATATTTATATTTCCCTTTCTTTTAAGGATATTATCAAAATCCTTGATATATTCATAAGGATATTTATAATTATAAATTCTTTCAATCTTATTCGTTCTCGGATGCTTGAGCTTAATCACCGCCCCTGCGCCGACTGCCAGCACGGTGTGGGTTTCATCCATNNTGTATGCGTTTCGTCCATCATAAACACGTTATAAAGGCAGTCATAACCCTCCTTGCACCAGCCGACGTTTTCAAGATTACCGAGGCTTTTTCCCTGACGATACATATAATAGGGGCTATAGCCGCTCTCACAAAGCGCTGTGCCTGCATAATCAACCATTTCTGCGGCAAGGCGCTTATCGCTTTGCTCAAAGGCGTTTTCCCTTGTTGCCATATAAGCGCCTGTTTTAAGAGAAAGAGTGTGAACGGTTATATTTTCAGCGCCGAGGCTGATTGCAGTTTGAAGGCTTTTTTTGAATGAATCAAACGTGTCCTTCGGCAAGCCGGCAATGAAATCCATATTAATATTATCAAAACCGCAAGCCCTTGCAAGCTCAAAGGCTTCAAGAGTTTGAGCAGAATTATGCCGCCTGCCGATTGCGGCAAGCACATCATCATTAAAGCTTTGAGGATTAATGCTTATTCTGCCGACGCCGGCTGCCTTGAGGGAAAGAAGCTTTTCCCCGGTTACGGTATCAGGCCTGCCTGCCTCAACCGTATATTCGCGCAGGTTTGATAAATCAAAGCTTCTTTCTATTGCATCAAAAAGCTCAGAAAGCTGATGGGCTGAAAGCGTTGTAGGCGTGCCGCCGCCGAAATAAACGGTTTCAAG
>DCTO01000031.1 GCA_002329285.1 Ruminococcaceae bacterium UBA1438 | reverse complement strand
TCGCCGCCGTTTTTAACCTTTTCCCCGTTTGAAACAGAGGGCACGTTTACGCTGCCGCCCTGCGGGGAAACGATATGCTCGTCGCGCACAACAAGCGCGGTTGCCTCAACCTCCTCGTAAACGGTTGAAATCAGCGTGGTCTGGGTTTGCAGCCGCACGTTCATAACGCTGTAGCACTGCGAGCCGATATAAACCACAATCAGCACCAAAAAGAAAATGATTGCAAGACTCTGCTTTTGCGAGGCTGTAAGCTTATTAAGTTTTTTTGCTTTTTCCTTTTGCTCTTTAGCCATTTAAAAATTCCCTGCTGATTTTTTCCGCCTCTGCCGCAAGCGCATCACAGCCGAGCTCATCGGCATAAAGCCACACTGCGCCCTGCCTGCGCTTAAACCAGGTTATCTGGCGCTTTGCATAATGGCGGGTTTCCTGTTTTAATTTATCAA
This sequence comes from Ruminococcaceae bacterium UBA1438, assembly GCA_002329285.1. Taxonomy (GTDB): domain Bacteria; phylum Bacillota; class Clostridia; order Oscillospirales; family Acutalibacteraceae; genus Eubacterium_R. Next base: position 8,099 of record DCTO01000031.1, on the reverse strand, counting down.
CCGCCTCATCAAGCGAGGCGCTGCCGTTAAAATAAGGAGCCAGCTCCTTGTGCCCGATTGCCTGTGCGGCGGTACCGGGCGTGCTTTGGTTTTCCCTTGCCTCATCAACCAGGCCGTTTTCAAGCATTAAATCAACGCGGCGGTTAATGCGGTCATAAAGCAAAGCCCTGTTTTTAAAGCCGATAACGAAATAAAGCGCATCATAAGGGCTTTCCTCTTTTCTTGAATTAATATTCTGATTTGTTTTTGTTTCGCCCGAGGAATAATAAATTTCCAGCGCTCGGGCAACGCGCGTTTTATTATTTTTATGGATTTTGAGCGCCGCCTCGCGATCAACGGAAAGAAGCTCCTCATAAAGCTCCTGAGCGCTTTTTTCAAGCAGACGTGCGCGAAGCGCAAAATCCGTTTCTGCGGGGGTGAAAATTATGTTATCCACAAGGCTGTCAATAAAAAGCCCCGTGCCTCCCGCAATTATCGGAACGTTGCCGCGCGCCGCAATCTCATCAATTTTCTGCCGCGCGATTTTGCAAAAATCTGAAACGGAAAAGCTTTGATCCTTTTCAAGAAACTCCACCATATGATGGGGCGCCGCCGCGCGCTCCTCCTCTGTCGGTGCGGCGGTTGCGATGCTCATTCCTTTATAAATCTGCATTGAATCGGCAGAAATGATTTCGCCCGAAAGGCGCTTTGCAAGCCGGATTGCAAGCCCTGTTTTGCCGCTTGCAGTCGGCCCTGCAACAACGATGATTTTTGTTTTATCCATAATTATTGAATCCTGCCGAATTGCTTTTCAAGCTCATATTTTGAAACCCTGATCATAACGGGTCTGCCATGGGGGCAATAGCGGATATCCGGCATTGAAAGCAGCTTTTCAACAAAAAGCTTTCTTTCCTGCGGCGAGGTGTAATCCCCGCCCTTAACCGCCGCGCGGCAGGAGGCTGAATGGAAAATCCAATCCATTTTATTGGGCTCAACATCCGTTTTATGCTCCAAAAGCTTGCCGGCAATTTCAACAATCAGATCCTTAACATCCGCTCCGCCAAGAAGCGATGGGATTTCGCGCACAATCACCGTGCTGTTTCCGAAATCCTCTGCCGCAATGCCGCATTTTAAAAGCAATGGCAGATTTTCAATAACGCAATTATATTCCTCTGCCGAAAGCTTAACCGTTGCCGGAGAAAGCAAAACCTGGGAGGCAATGCCCTGTGCGGCGTCTGCACGAAGCCTTTCAAAATTCATCCGCTCATGCGCGGCATGCTTGTCAATATAGAACAAATCGTTTTTGATTTCAACGATTATATAAGTGTTAAACGCCTCCCCGATTACGGTGAAATCGGGCTGTTCGTCCTTCTCATCAATAACCGCGGAAGCTTCTGCTGCGGGCGGGTTTGAAGCGGAGGGAGTGCCGATTGTTATCGTTTCGGTGATTTCCTTTTTCTCTTTAGTGAAATTCAAGGGAGCAACGAATTTATAGCCATCCTCCTGCGCCTCATCGGTGCTGAAGACCGATTTGCCCTTGATTGTGAAATCGGAGAGATTGCCATATCTATCCTTGCGGATATGCTCATTCGGCTTGGGAGCAGCCGCGCCCCAAACGGTTTGCGCAGAGGGCTGCGCCTTTGCGGCGCCGAGATTGATTTTCAGCTGGGAGGGTTCCTCCTCCTTAACGCCGAAATTAATTTTGGCGGTTTTCTGCTCAAATGCCTTATATACTCTTCCGTCATCAGCGGTGAAGAAGCCGTCGCCCGCCTCCTTGACGGTGTTTTTGGTTTCAATGGCGGTTTTAACGCCGTAATAAATTAAATCAAAAACGGGCTTTTCGTTAATGAAACGAACCTCAATTTTTGAGGGATGAACATTAACATCAACCTGCTTTGCATCCATCTGAATGTTAAGCACGCAGGCGGGAAACCTGCCGACCATAATTGAGTTTTTATAAGCCTGCTCCAGCGCGGCGCTGACCGTCATGCTTTTAACGAGCCTGCCGTTTATGAAGAAAAACTGCATTGCGCGGTTTTTGCGCGATTCATGCGGCTTTGAAACAAAGCCCTGCAGCTTCATTCCGCCGTATTCATAATCAACGGGGATTAATGAATTTGAAAAATCCGAGCCGAAGATTGAATAAATGCTGCTTTTCAGATTTCCGTTGCCGGAGGTGATAAGCACCTGCTTGCCCTCGCGGATAAAGCGGAAGGAAATTTCGGGATGGGAAAGCGCAATGCGGTCAACCACGCCCTGAACGGAATTGCCCTCGGTTACGTCTTTTTTGAGGAACTTCATTCGGGCGGGAACGTTGAAAAACAAATCGCGCACAACAATCGTGGTGCCGTTTGGGCAGCCCGCGGGGGAAAAATCCTTTTCCTCCCCTGCCGCAATTTCATAGCGCGTGCNNGCACGGAATTTCCCTCCGTGACATCCTTTTTAAGAAATTTCATCCTTGCCGGCACATTGAAAAACAAATCGCGGACTACGATTGTTGTGCCCTTTGGGCAGCCTGCGGCGGAAAAATCCTTTTCCTCACCCGCGGCAATTTCATATCGGGTGCCCTCTGCCTCATCTTCGGTTTTGGTTAAAAGCTCAACCTTTGCAACCGCGGCGATTGAGGCCATTGCCTCGCCCCTGAAGCCGAGGGTTGAGATCGCCTCCAAATCAGCGCCCGTTTCTATTTTTGAAGTGGCGTGAGAAATGAAAACCTTTTTAACATCCTCCCGCGCGATTCCGCAGCCGTCATCCGTTATGCGGATATAGGTTGTGCCGCCGTTTTTGATTTCCAGCGTGATGTGCTTTGCGCCTGCATCTATTGAATTTTCAATCATTTCCTTAACAACGCTCATCGGGCGCTCAACAACCTCGCCCGCGGCAATCAGGCTGTAAACCTCCTTGGGCAGAATATTAATTTTCGGCATCATCTCACCACCTTATAAATCATTAATCTTTTTTGCCTTCCCCCCCTCGAGGGAAGCCAAATCATTATAGCTCCTTGCGGAGCATCATAATTCTTCCGCTTTCTTTTTCAAATCATAAAGCGTTTGCATAGCCTCAATCGGGGTTAAGGTGTTAACATCCGTTGCCTTGAGGATTGCAAGAATTTCCTCCCTGCCGTTTGCGGAGAAATTATACTGAATATCAGCATCCGTTTCCTCCTCAAGCACGGCATCCTCCGCCTTAAACTTGATTTCAACCTTATTTTTTTCAAGCTCTTTTAAAATGACCTTTGCCCTTTTAACAACCGAATCGGGCACACCGGCAAGCTTTGCAACCTCAATGCCGAAGCTTTCATCAGCACCGCCGCGAACTATGCGGCGCAGGAAGGTTATATCATCGCCGCGCTTTTTAACGGCGATAGAATAATTCTTAACGCCGTCAAGCGCGCCCTCCATTGCCGTAAGCTCATGATAATGAGTTGCAAAAAGCGATTTTGCGCCAAGCGTTTTCTTTTTGCAGACATATTCAAGCACTGCGCGCGCAATGCTCATACCGTCATAAGTTGAGGTGCCCCTGCCGATTTCGTCCAGAATAATCAGGCTGTTTTCCGTTGCATTTTTCAGAATTGAGGAAACCTCAATCATCTCAACCATAAAGGTGGACTGCCCCGTTGCCAGATCATCGGAAGCGCCGACGCGGGTGAATATCGCATCAACAATACCGATGCTTGCCGTTTTGGCAGGAACAAAGGAGCCGATTTGCGCCAAAAGCACAATCAGGCAATCTGGCGCATATACGTTGATTTGCCCGCCATATTCGGGCCTGTTATGATTGAGCAGCGGTTTTCGCCCATATCGAGCAGCGTGTCATTCGGAACGAAGAGCGAATCATCAAGCAGCGCCTCAACAACGGCGTGCCTGCCTTCCTTAATATCAATCACGCCGTTTGTGTTAAGCTGAGGGCAGGTGTAATTATTATTAACCGCAACCTCTGCAAGGGACGCCAGCACATCAAGCACGGCAAGCGCCTTTGCGGTTTTCTGGATGCGGGAGGCCTCTGCGGCAATGGTGTCTCTCACCGCGCAGAACACCTCATATTCAAGAGCGATAACCCGATCCTTCGCGCCGAGGATTTTGCCCTCAAGGTCTTTCAGCTCCTGGGTTATATATCTTTCGCAATTTGTGAGCGTTTGTTTTCTTATGTAAGTTTCCGGCACCATATCCTTATATGAATTGGTAACCTCGATATAATAGCCGAAAACGCGGTTGTAGCCGATTTTCAGCTTGGGAATCCCCGTTTTCTCCTTCTGCTTTGCTTCGATTGAGGCGATAATATCCGCGCCATCCTCCATAACGGAGCGAAGCTCATCAATCTCCGCATTATAGCCCTGCCTTATCATTCCGCCCTCTCGCAGGGAGAACGGCGGCTCATCAACAATTGCCGCGCCGATAAGCTGAGAAACATCCGAAAGCAGATCAATTGAGGAATAAATATCCCGCAGCATTGCGGCGGAACAGCCGGAAAGCTGCGCCTTGATTTCAGGCAGCTTTAAAATGGTTGCCTCAAGCGATTTAAGCTCCTTTGCATTAGCGGTTGAATAAGCAATCCTTGCAAGCAGGCGCTCAATATCGCTAACTCCGGTTAAGCCCCGGCGGATATTATCACGAAGCTCCGGATTATCCGCAAGCTCGCCAACGGAATTTTGCCTTTTGCTGATTTGGGAAACGGACATCAGCGGCCTTTCAAGCCAAGCCCTTATCATTCGCTTGCCCGGGGCGGTTTTGGTTTTATCAATCACCCAAAGCAGGGAATGCTTTTTATTGCCCGTCATCATGGACTGGGTGAGCTCAAGATTTCGCCTTGCGCTCATATCAAGCTTCATATATTCGCCGCTGTCAAAGAAATCAATTTCAGACGGAGCTTCAAGCCTTTCCTTTTTCTGCACCGTGCAGAGATAATCAATAACCGCGCCGAGCGCGCCGACAACGCTTTTGCTATTGCCGAGGGAAAGCTTATCAATCTCCTCCCTTGAAAGGGTTTCAACAATCAAATCCGTTGCGGCCTTGAATTCGAATTTTTCATCATTAAGCAGCTGAAGCTCCGCATTGAGGCGCACCTTGGTGTATTTCGCAACCGCGGCAAAATCCAGCGCGCCGGTGTTAACAATAATCTCACGCGGCTGATATGTTGAAAGCTGATTGATGATTTCATCCTGGGAATTATCCTTAATTGCGGTTAAATAAAACTGGGAGGTTGAAACATCGGCAAAGCAAAGCCCGGTTTCATTTTCCAGCTTGCAGATTGCGCAAAGATAATTGTTAACCGCATCATCCAGCATGCTGCCCTCAATAACCGTGCCGGGCGTAATTATGCGCACAACATCGCGCTTAACAAGCCCCTTAACGAGCTTCGGGTCCTCCATCTGCTCGCAGATGGCAACCTTATAGCCGCGCCTTATTAGCTTTGCCAGATAATCATCCACGGCGTGATAGGGGATGCCAGCCATCGGCACCTTGTAATCTTTTCCCATACTGCGGGAAGTCAGTACTATTTCCAGTTCGTGTGAGGTTATCCTGGCATCCTCATCGAATGTCTCATAAAAATCTCCTAACCTGAAGAACAGTATGGCATCAGGATATTGCTGCTTTATTTTGAGGTATTGTCGGCGGATGGGTGTTGGATTATCCTTCATGATGGTCTTATTCTACTTTAATCGGAAGATAAATTAAAGTTATACAAATGCAAGCACGAGTCTATAAGGCTATATTTTATATATCGTCCCCCCATCGCCATTCGTGGGCGGCCATTGTTCGTATCTGGGGGGTAAAGGCAACAGGAATAAAGATAGCCTTTTATGTTAAAATTAAACCCAGTTTTTAATAAGGGTGGGAAATGAAATATAAATTACTGGTTGTGGATGTAGATGGGACTCTGGTTGGTAAAGATGGCAAAATATCTACCGTAGATAACGAGGCAGTTAGAAAGGCAATGGCCGCAAGGGTATACGTGGCTATTTCAACGGGAAGTGTCATAAAAGCCTGCCGCAATATAATAGATGAGCTTTCGCTTGACGGTTATCACATATTTTTCGATGGAGCGGTGATAAGCCATTCGCAAAAGAATGAAGTCATATACAGTAAACCAATAAAAAAGGATGTGGTAAAGCATATGGTAGAGTTTGCCGAGGCGAACGGCATTTATCTTGAGCTTTATACAACCGATAGATTCTATGCTGCAAAGACAAACTGGTCGGATGAGGTTCATCGCGATTACTTTGGGGTCGAGCCTATTATTACGGATTTGCATGAACTTTGCATAGATGAACCCATCGTCAAGGCTGAACTTATTTCACATAGCTCTGCGGAAGATGTGCAGATATCCATTTTCAGAAAAGAGTTCGACGGAATACTGCGGTTCTCGATTGCTTATTCCCCAGCTTATCCGGATATTAAGTTTATTAATATCGTAGACCCGGGTGTTTCCAAAGGAGAGGCACTGAAATTTCTGGCCTCATACTATGGTGTAAAACGGGAAGAAGTCATCGCTATAGGGGATGGACTTAACGATATCCCATTATTCGAAGCTGCCGGTACGACCGTCGCTATGGGGAATGCTTTCGATGAACTCAAGAAAATAGCAGATTACATAACGCTGGATGTGGAGAGTGGTGGGGTGGCATGGGCTATTGAAAAATTTGTGTTATAGATTGTTCGAATCCCATTTCCCATGTGTTTTGTGTTTGAACTCAGTAGAACAGTTTCAGCTCTCTACTTCTGACGGATATAAACAGGAACCATTGGTCTTTAATCCTGAAATCGTAAGGAAGCAATATCGAAAGTTTATGCGGGTGCAGCCCCGGAAAAGGATAATTTTCGATAGCGCTTGATGAGGGTTTCCGCATCTATATTGCGTGACCTTAATTCTATTTTAGGCGCCTTCACGTTGGCGTATTCAATTTGTCTTTTTTCTGAATCCCGGTGTTGTTGAAGCAAGCTCATATTGACTTTGCACGGCACAACATCCGTACTGCTGGGCTGATTCAGATTCCGATAACGTTTGAAGAGGGCATCCATGTTGACCTTGCGGGGGGTTACCTTTTGCTCAGTGTGTGAATTCGGGCTCTCCCTGCTCTTTAACATCTCTTCTGCCCTTATGCGGGCAAGCCGTTCCAGGTCGGGTTGAATCTTTACTGACGGCTGGCTTTTTTCTGGCTTTACGTAAGCGGCCGCCTGTCTNNTTGTCTGTCTCACCATAGTTTGGTGATTATACTGGTAGCAGGAAGGTATTCCATACCTTTTGCCTTTATCATATGAATAGAAATTCAACTTTTTAGTCGTATAACAGTTGTTATCAACCTCATGGGGATATATAAAGTCTTCCGGAAACCGATTATGTTTTTTCTTCCTCATCAATTCGCGTTGGGCTTTTTTCTGTGCATTAGCCATGTATTGAGCTGCGGCTACGCAGGCAAATCCAACCCTGTGGTAACCGGTTCTGGTAAGGCTATTAAAACAACCCCCGCCTGCCTGAGGAGGTTAATGCTGGTTCTGTTATTCATCATAATAAAAACAACTCTCCCATTTAACTGGCAGAGTGAAATGCTACAGGTATTTTCCGGAATTATCGACTTCTATTATCTCTAATTTAGTATTATCCCCCCGATGTTGTCAAGGAGTTTGGACATAATTATTTTTTAATTTTCCCGACTTAATCCCTGGCCTGCAAGGCTGAAGTGAGTTCATTTCCCTTCTTGTTGATGAGTTGTTGGGGATAGCAGAAACCCGGTATGTTATAATGGTTGCCATGAATCGCAATCCCGATGCATCGGGAGGGCACTTTACAGGGATGCCAGACCGAGATTTGTTGGGATATATCTCAGNNACAAATAATCTTTAAGCTTTTGCGCCAGAGGTACGTTCATCCCCTTAACCGCTGCAATTTCCTCGATAGGTGCCTCTTTGATAGCAGCAATGGAGCCGAATGCTTTTAAGAGAGCCTTCTTGCGGCTGGGTCCGATGCCTGGAACTGAATCCAGGGCAGAAATGAACGTCTTCTTTTTATGCAGGTTATGATAATAACCTATTGCGAACCGGTGTGCCTCGTCTCTTATTCTTTGCAGCAACTGCAATCCGGCAGAGTTTTTAGGCAGGATGATCGGTTCGGAACTCCCGGGA
>DCTO01000122.1 GCA_002329285.1 Ruminococcaceae bacterium UBA1438 | reverse complement strand
AGTCATAAATTATTCCTGGTCACTGTCCGAATAAGGAGTAAAGTCAACAGTTTTTTCCTCATCATTTGTAGCTGTAATTGTGTAATTATGAGAAGCACCGAGTTCGCTTAACGAAACGCTTATATTTGCCTTTTCATTATAATCAACAGGTACTGCAAANNTGTAAAGATTATCAACAGGGGCAACGCCCGCAACCTTATCAATACATTTGGGAAGCAATACCTTGATTGTAATAGTAACGGTCTGCGGGGCTTCGGTTGTGGTAACGCCCGTTGATACCGTAATGGTTATCTTTTCATCAGCCTTAACAGTGCTGCCTGAAGCGGGATTTTGTGATAATACAATTCCTTTTCTTACCGTGCTGTCCTCGGTAGATACAACAACGTTTGTCAAGCCTGCAGCCTTCAGCATATTCTGAGCGTCATTCTGTGAAAGTCCGCTTACATCGGGAATTTTATAGGTCTGAAGCTGAGTTGTTGAAGGTCCTGTTGAAACGTAAATGGTNNCTACTGTTTCGCTTGAAACCTCGGTAACCTTGTAATTAGTTATCTTTGCAAGCTCCATAGCTCTTTTAGCCTGCTCAAGAGTGTAGGTATAGCAGTTCGGTACGGTAATATCGTCGCCGCTCGTGGCAACATACAGCGTAACGGTTGAGCCTGAAATAACCTTTTCGCCCTCTTTCGGAGATTGTGAGATTACTATTCCCGGTTCAACATCGTCGCTTGCCTGATATTCGGCAACGAAATTATAATTGTAAGCGTCGCTTGAGGCAAGGTCGTCATAATACTGACCTACAAAGTTCTCAAGCGTATGTGTATCGGTGTTAACGCCCTGAGTCATATAAACAACCAAGCCAACTGCTGCTGCAATTAAAAGAATCAGGCCGATAACCACAGCGGCAAATATTTTCTTTTTATTTCTTGGCTCAGGCTCATCATCATCATCAAAATCCTCATCGACGTCATCATTAGCCTTAACTTTCTCATCCTTTAAAACATACTTTGTTGGTTCTTTATCAACAAAATATGTATAATCAAAAGATGCCTGAGGATTTCTGATAACCTCTTCCAGATCAAAAAGCATTTCAGTTGCAGTCTGATATCTGTCTCTCGGATTCTTTTGCATAGCATGATTGCAGATTTGCTCAATTCCGAGAGGAATATTCGGATTAATTTCAGTGAGTTTCTGCGGCTCTTTCTGAAGTTGCATCAGAGCTACAGAAACCGCACTGTCCGCCTCAAAGGGAACCTTTCCCGCAAGCATTTCATAAAGAACAACACCAAGGGAATAAATATCTGCTCTCTCATCGGTTAATTCGCCTTTTGCCTGTTCAGGAGAAATATAATGAACAGAGCCAATTGCATTCTCTGTTAACGTTTTTGTTTCTGTTCTTGAAAAACGCGCAATTCCGAAATCAGTAACTTTAATATTTCCGGTTGGAAGCAAAATTATATTCTGCGGTTTAATATCTCTGTGAACAATTCCTTTATCATGCGCATGCTGAAGTGCTTTAAGAATCTGCGTTGTAAAGAAAACTGCATCGTTCCAGCTTATTATCTTCTGCTTTTGAATATATTCCTTGAGAGTAATACCGTCAACATATTCCATAACGATATACTTAATTCGCTCACCGAAGCTAACATCGTAAACACGAACAATATTAGGATGAGATAAAACTGCAATTGCTTTTGATTCATTTCTGAAGCGTCTGACGAATTCTTCATCATCGGCAAATTCATCTTTTAGAATTTTGACAGCAACAATGCGATCATCAACATTATCATACGCCCTATAAACAACAGACATTCCGCCAACGCCGATTATCTCTTGAACCTCGTATCTGCCGTCAAGTCTTTTTCCAACATAGTTTTCCATATATATCACCCTTTCCGAAAAAGGTTAAAAATTATTTTGCAATGGCAACAACGGTTACATTATCTCCGCCGCCGTTATCGTTTGCGCGTTTAACGAGCCTGTCAGCAAAAGCATAATATCGTCCATCGCTGACCTCGTTAATCATTTCATCATCAGAAACATAATTTGAAAGACCGTCAGTGCAAATAATAAGCGTTTCATTATCTGCAAGATAAACCTCATCAAAATCAATATCTATATTCTTTTCAACGCCAAGCGCCCTTGTTATAAGATTTTTATTAGGATGATGCTCAGCTTCTTCTTTTGTGATTTTACCTTGATCAATCAAATTCTGAACAACGCTGTGGTCAGTTGTTACCTGAGTAAGCTTTTCGCCGTCATAAACATAGACACGGCTGTCACCGGCATGAGCAATATAAGCACAGTCATCCTTAACAACAACACAAACAACAGTTGTGCCCATGCCCTGAAGCTCAGCCTTTGAATACGCCATATCATAAACTTCAATATTAGCAGCAACAACAGCTGAATCAAGCATATTTTTTATTGAAGCGGGCCTCATGTTTTCTCTGTAACTGGCATTGATTTTATCGCTTATAACCTTAACTGCAAGCGAAGAAGCAATATTTCCGCCGGCAACGCCGCCCATACCGTCACAAACAACAGCCCAGGCAACCTCATCCGGAAATTCGCCCACAGCATATGCATCCTGGTTTGATTCACGCACTTTGCCCTTATCAGTTTTAGCAACAATTCTCAATCAGCTCACCTCTGTTTTCTTTCTTCTTAACTGACCGCAGGAAGCGTTTATATCGCTTCCGAGCGTTCTTCTTATTGTAGCATTAATGCCATTATTTTTCAATATCTGCAAAAAGTTCTCAACAGCCTTATCGCTGCTTCTAACGTTGCCCCGTTCTTCAACATCATTAACCGGAATCAAATTAACGTGGCACAATAGCCCTTTAAGCCTTTGGCACAGCTCTCTTGCACATTCGGGCGAATCGTTGACACGGTTGATCAAAGTATATTCAAATGAAACCCTTCTGCCGGTTTTATCAACATAAGCCTTGCAAGCAGAAATCAATTCTTCAATATTCCATTTATCATTAACAGGCATCGTTTTGCTTCTTAACTCATCATTTGGAGCATGAAGAGAAATAGTTAAAGTAATCGGTATTTCTTCATTCATTAAATCATAAAGCTTTGGAACTATTCCGCAGGTTGAAAGCGTTATGCTTCTCATAGAAATATTAAGCCCGTTTTCATTATTAACATTATAAATGAAATTTAAAACATTATCATAATTATCAAGTGGCTCGCCAATGCCCATAAGAACAACGTTTGAAATTCTGATATTCAAATCCCTTTGTGCAACATGAAGCTGGCTTTCAATCTCTCCGGCGAGAAGATTTCGCTTGAATCCGGCCAGAGTGGATGCACAGAATTTGCATCCCATCTTGCAGCCGACTTGGCTGGAAACGCAGATTGTGTAGCCGTATTTATATTTCATAATTACAGCTTCAATGTATTCGCCATCATTAAGCCGGATAAGATATTTGACGGTTTCATCAATTTTTGAAACATATTTATCCTCGATAATTACAGATGAAACGAAATATTCTTCCGCAAGAGATTTGCGAAGCTCTTTTGAAATATTTGTCATCTCATCAAAGGAATCAACGCCGAATTTATGAAGCCATTCAAAAATCTGCTTTGCCCTAAATCTCGGAAGTCCAAGCTCTGCGATTTCATTATTCAGTTGTTCGAAAGATAATGATTTAATATCTTTTTTCATTTAAATCCTTTCAATAATTGAATAAAAGAAGCCGTCGCCGCCGTTTTTGTCCGGTAAAAAAGTTTTTTCTTCAACAAAAGAATAAGCATTATTATTCATAAGAAAACGCTCAACAACCTTTTCATTTTCTTTTCTGTTAAGCGTGCAGGTTGAATAAAGCAGCTTGCCGCCTTTTTTCAGATACTCTGCACTGACATTAAGTATTGAAAACTGAAGCTCCGGCAAATCCTTAATGCTGTCCAGCTCTTTATATCTTATCTCGGGCTTACGTCTGATTATACCGAAGCCGCTGCACGGAACATCGCATATAATAAAATCCGCAAGAGGAATATCGGGATTATAAACAGTCGCATCATTAAGCTGGGCTTTAACAGAATTAAGCCTGAGCCTGTCGGCGCCTTTCTTAATCAGCTCAACCCTGTGAGGATGAATATCAAAGGCACGGATATCCGCATTATCCAAACAAAAATATGCAGCAGTAAAAGCTTTACCACCGGGTGCGCTGCAAATATCTAGTATTGTGCTTTCAGGCGCGATATTAAAAGCTTTAATCGCCTCATAGCAGGATTGATCCTGAATATGAAAAAGTCCGTTTTTAAAGGCATCAGAAGCGCTAATGTCAAATGCACTATTAATCCTGACAAGGCCATTATCAATATCTGAATCTGTGCCTTCGGCTGAAAGAATTTCAGCAAGACTTTGAGGAGTTGTTAAAATGGGATTCGGAATTGCAAAAACAGGTGGCCTGCCATTTGCCGATTCAAGAATGCTTTTTGTTTTCTCGTTACCGTATTGCTTAATCCACATATTGATTAAAGGCTTACCAACCGAATATCTTAAACTAAGGTCATCAAGCTCATCAATATTAATTCGGTTATCGTCAATATTATGAAGAACAGCATTAATTAGTTTAGAATAATAAGAAAGCCCGTTGTTTTTTGCAAGCTCAACACTTTCGTTTATTGCAGCGGAAGAAGGCACCTTGTCCATAAAATAAAGCTGATACACACCCATCATAAGAATGATTTTCACCTTCGGCTTAGGTTTTGAGCAGTGAATGCCAATAAGATAATTGAGGGTGATTTGCCTTTCGGTAACGCCATAAGCCAGTCTTGCAGCAAAAGCCTTGCCGTCCTTTAAACTCTTAATGCAATCATCAATAACTATATTTGAAAAAGCATTTTCGTAAAAAATTTTATAAAGCGCCTCAAAAGCTGCCTGTCTTGCAGTTCTCATCTTCTTCTACCTGAAATAAAAATAAGTCTCAAAAGTGTTGCAAGCGACGACGCAAGAGCCGCAACATAAGTTAAAGCTGCAGCAGTTAAGACATGCTTTGCTCCAGAATATTCATCTCCGACAAGCAGCTGATTATTTTCAATAGTTGCAAGAGCTCTTCTTGATGCATTAAATTCAACCGGAAGCGTTAAAAGCTGAAAAAGAACAACAAGCGCATAAAGAACTATGCCTATATAAGTCAACGGCTGAAAGCTGAAAAACAATCCTGCAAGCACAAGCGGGATGCCAAGATTAGAACCGATACGGGTTGCAGGTATTGCAGCATTCCGAATTTTCAAAGGAAAATATTCTTCAGCGTGCTGGCATGCATGTCCTGCTTCGTGGCATGCGATTCCGACTGCCGCCACACTTGTTGAATTATAAACATCCTGCGAAAGGCAGATTTGCTTTGTTCTGGGATCATAATGATCAGTAAGAGTGCCACCAATCGGCACAATTTTAACATCAGTGATTCCGTTAATTTGCAGAAGTCTGTAAGCAGCCTCAGCACCGCTAATATTTCTTGAGTTACGAATCTGACTGTATTTTTTAAAATTTGATTTAACCCTGCTTTGACATATTATTGAAAATATTAAAGCCGGAAGAATAATAATACCAGATAAATAATATAACAAATAATCCATAATACCACCTATTATTTAAGCAGTGTTCCCTTTTCAACAAAATTGCCGGCAAGAAAAGCTTTAACATCCATTCTCTTTTTACCTTGAGGCTGAATTTCGAGAATATCAATGCACTTATTATCTCCGCATGAAACAGTTAAAACTCCCTTATTATCAACAACAACTCCGCCACCGCAGCCCTGTTTTTCAGACAAAACTGATTGATGAATTTTACAAATATTTCCGTTAATTTCAGCTGTTGCGCACGGCCAGGTNNGAAGCCCTCTGATCTTATTGTGAATTTCAAAAGCGGATTTATTCCAGTCAATCGGGCATAATGATTTATCAAGCATCGATGCATATGTGCTTTCGCCAATCTGCTTAGCCGGATTTATTACGCCGGTTTCAAGCATATTGACGGTTTCAAGCAAAGCATTAGCGCCGATAACGGAAAGTCTGTTAAAAAGCTCCTCAGAGGTTTCATTTATTCCGATTTCCGTTTTTTTGCAAAGAATGATATCGCCTGTGTCAAGCCCCTCATCCATTTGCATTATGCAAACGCCGGTTTCTTTATCACCGTTGAGGACTGCCCATTGAATAGGAGCGGCGCCTCTGTACTTCGGTAGAAGCGAGGCATGAACGTTAATGCAGCCGTATTTAGGAATATCAAGTATTTCCTTTGGCAAAATTTTGCCGTAAGCAACAACAATAATAACGTCAGGGTTAATGCTTCTGATAACTTCTGCCGAATCACTGTTTTTAAGCGATTGTGGCTGATAAACGGTAATTCTGGCTTTCAAAGCAGTCTCTTTAACCGGCGGCGGCGTAACAATCTGCTTTCTGCCAACCTTTTTATCAGGCTGGGTAAAAACAGCAGAAATTTCATTACCTGATTCAATTAATGCTTCAAGGCAAGGCACAGCAAAATCCGGTGTGCCCATAAAA
>DCTO01000103.1 GCA_002329285.1 Ruminococcaceae bacterium UBA1438 | reverse complement strand
CCATTTTTTACGGACTTGTTCAGAGCGCAAGTCAGTTTTATCTTTTATTTGCTTATTTAATTAGTGCTCAATAAAACAATGCTTTTTATGCCGTCGGTTTATAATCGGCGGTTATTTCTTTTCGTTAGGCATATTTGAAAGCGAGTACTTTATGCATTGAACAATCATTTCGTTTCTGCTGATGTCAATGTCAGCCGAAAGCTTGTCAATTTTGTTTAGCAATTCGCTATCAATCCTAATTGAAATAACTTCTTTTTCTGTTTTTTCGGATTGAAATACATTTTTTACACCCTTTAAATATTGTATTGTATTTTGTTCTTGACTTATTTTAACACGCTGAATATAATAAAGTATGTATTCAAAAACAGAATACAAAAGAGAATACTTTTTTTATATTATAAGTATTCATTTGCTTTGATTATTCTATTTAGGAAAGTAAGAAAATGTTTTTTATGCCGCAGGAAACGGGTTTTATCAGCTTTCGGAAAGTTGGCAATTATGGGGGTCTGCATTATATGCAAAAAAGAAAAGAGCATAAGGTTGTAAAAAAGAAAAAATACCGTTTTTTACGTTCACATATAGGTATGAACAATGAAACAAATGATTTGAAGAACAATAGAGGAAACATAGTTTTTAAATCTTATAAAACGGAAATGACAAAAACGGATATACGTTTTGCTTTCACAATTTGATAAATAAGAGTAAGACCTTCCACACGGTAAGCCATAGAATTCCGNNCTAACAATATGCAGTATTCTTTTTTGTTTGACGGCGTTGATATATTTGAATACTTTGCAAAACGCGGCATAACATTTAAAACAAACTGTTTTTCCGTTTCAAAAGACAATATAAGGATTTTTAAGAATGATAAGGAACTTGCCCAAGCGCAAACGGCAAGAAAAAGGAATGGTGATAAAAGTATAACGGTTAAAACCCGCGAGGATGATATGGAATTGCTTTTCGTTATTTTGTTTTCTCTTTCAAAAATCTATATATAGACTCTAATACATTTTAAAATTGTTCACATATTTTATATAATATTACTATTGAACTTTATGTTGAAAATTGATATAATATTGCTGAAATTTGCGAAGAGTTATTTTTTTAGTTTTTCGTTAATTAGATTTTTCTACATAAAGGAGTTGTTTTTATGGAAACCACTTTCACAAAAAATCCTTCTCTCCTTGCCTGGCTTGATGAAAAGATTGACTTTTTAAAGCCCGCAAAGGTTGTTTGGATTGACGGCTCGCAGGAGCAGATTGATGCTCTTAAGGCAGAGGCTGTTGAAACAGGCGAAATGATTAAGCTTAATGATGAGCTTCTTCCCGATTGCTATCTTCACAGAACCGCAGAGAATGATGTTGCCCGCGTTGAGGCCCGCACTCTTATCTGCACCACAAAGGAAGAGGATGCCGGCCCAACAAACCATTGGATGGCTCCTGATGAGTGCCACAAGATGCTTGATGAAATTTCAGCAGGCTCTTATGAGGGCAGAACAATGTATATCATCCCTTATTCAATGGGTCCTGTTGGTTCTCCGCTTTCAAAAATCGGTATTGAAATAACAGATTCAATCTATGTTGTTCTCAATATGAATATTATGACAAGAGTTGGCAAGGCTGTTCTTGACTGCCTCGGCGATTCTGATGAGTGGGTTCGCGGTATGCACTGCAAGTGCGATGTTGATCCTGAAAAGAGATGGATTGTTCAGTTCCCTGAAGAGAATTCAATTGTTTCCGTTAACTCTGCTTACGGCGGTAATGTTCTTCTCGGCAAAAAGTGCTTCGCGCTTCGCATTGCTTCTTATCTCGGTAAAAATGAGGGCTGGCAGGCAGAGCATATGCTCATCCTCGGCTTAACAAAGCCCGGCGAGGAGACAAAGTATATCTGCGCTGCTTTCCCGTCGGCATGCGGCAAAACCAATCTTGCAATGCTTATTCCTCCGGAGGGCTATCTCCGCAAGGGCTATAAGGTTGAATGCGTTGGCGATGATATTTCATGGATCAGAAAGGGTCCGGATGGCAGACTTTATGCTATCAACCCTGAAAACGGCTTCTTCGGCGTTGCTCCGGGCACAAACGAAAAGTCAAATCCGAATGCTCTTGCTGCAACAAAGAAGGGCACAATCTTCACCAATGTTTGCCATAATCTTGATAATAACACAGTTTGGTGGGAGGGTCTTGATAAGAATCCGCCAACCAATGCTATTGACTGGAAGGGCAATCCGTGGAACGGTGCTGAGGCTGCTCCTGAAGATAAGGGCGCTCATCCGAATTCACGCTTCACAGCTCCGGCTGTTAACTGCCCCTGCCTTTCACCTGAATTTGAAAATCCAAACGGCGTTCCGATTTCCGCATTCGTATTCGGCGGCAGGCGTGCAAAGCTCACCCCGCTGGTTTATCAGTCAAAGAGCTGGAATCACGGCGTTTTCGTAGGCTCTGTTATGGGTTCTGAAACCACTGCTGCCGCAACAGGCGCAGTTGGCGTTGTTCGCCGCGATCCTATGGCTATGCTTCCGTTCTGCGGCTATAATATGGGCGATTATTGGAAGCACTGGATTGAAATCGGCGAAACTCTTGATGAGGATAAGGCACCGAAAATCTTCAACGTTAACTGGTTCCGTAAGGACGATGAGGGCAACTTCCTGTGGCCGGGCTTTGGTGACAATCTTCGCGTTCTTGATTGGATTATTGATCGCTGTGAAGGCAAGGTTGACGCTCAGGAAACCGCAATCGGTTATCTTCCGTTCGCAAAGGATATTAACCTTGAAGGCCTTGATATGACAGAG
This sequence comes from Ruminococcaceae bacterium UBA1438, assembly GCA_002329285.1. Lineage (GTDB taxonomy): Bacteria > Bacillota > Clostridia > Oscillospirales > Acutalibacteraceae > Eubacterium_R. The sequence goes on along the minus strand of DCTO01000103.1, from coordinate 12,074 downwards.
GAGGATCTTGATAAGATTCTTGATGTTGATAAGGCTGCCTGGGAAGAGGAGCTCAAGGGCGTTGATGAGCTTTATGCAAAGTTTGGCGACAGGCTTCCGAAGGAGCTTGCTGATGAGCTTGCTGCCGTTAAGGCCGCTCTTAACAACTAATTATAACTTTAAAAGGGCTATCCTCGGATAGCCCTTTGTTTTGAGGTTTTTTATGGATTATAATCTATTAAATGAACAGTTAAAAGCCCTTACGGCTGATGTTGACGACGTTATTTCAAATCTCGCAAACGCCTCAGCGCTGCTTTACGGCGCTCTTGATAACATCAACTGGGCTGGCTTTTATATTCTTAAAAACGATAAGCTCGTGCTCGGCCCATTTCAGGGCAAGCCTGCCTGCACAAAAATCGAAATCGGCAGGGGAGTTTGCGGCACGGCGGTTTCGCTTGATGAAATTCAGCGCGTTGCCGATGTTCACAGCTTCAAGGGGCATATCGCGTGTGACAGCGCTTCGCTTTCGGAAATAGTTATTCCTCTTCATAAGCACGGAGAAATCTTCGGCGTGCTGGATATAGACAGCCCCATCCTTAACCGCTTCACCGCCGAGGACGAGCAGGGCATAGCGCTCCTCGCCCGAAGCATCGAGGCAATGCTTGAAAAATTATCATAATGCAGAAAAACATACCAACCAGGGGACTGTCCCCTGGTTGGCAATGGTTGGCACAAAAAGCGGGACGCCGATTAGATTGGCATCCCGTTTTTTTGTTTTATTATTGCTGATTGTCAGTGCTATCATATCTGGCTCCGCAGATTGGGCAAAACGCTGCACCCTCATATACTGCTGTGCCGCAGTTCGGGCAAACCTCTGTTGCCTTTTGCGGAGTAGGCGTAACAGGCTGCACCGGAGCAACGGGCTGAACAGGGTTAACAGGCTGTGCCGGTGCAACGGGCTGATTAACAGGAGCATATCCTGCACTTTGTGCAACGGGCGCATTGTTCTGAAGCGGAGAAGGTGAATTTTTGTTAAACAGGCTGTTTCTCAAATACTCGTCAGAGCCCATATAAACCCGAACTCTGACAGATTTTGTGAAGTAAATATTCCAAAGCACAAAGGTAAGTATTAAAGAAATAAGTGTTGAAATCATTGATTTCAATCCTGTTGCAAATCCTGAAATCAAAACAAGAACTATAAATGCAATAAATAGGATTTGCCAGGTTTTCAGAAAATCGGCATTTCTCCTTTCAATCAGTTTGCTCATTTTTAAGCTGAGAATGGTTGCCAGCGCCATAATTGCCGTTGTAAACAGCCATGCAAAAACAATTTTGGCAATTGCTTTTCCGGAGCCGTAATATGAAAACTGGCTTATAAGATGCAGGGTTCTTATGTAAATAATGCTTGTGCTGATAAAGCTTATTGCAAACATAATCGGGCCGATATATTTGTAAATGATAACTGTGTATTTAAGTATTCCGCCCAGGTTTTTATAATCCTCAATATTAACATTTGAATTCTGCGCATTGGTTGGACCGTTATATGCAGGTGCCTGCCGCGTATTATTTGTTTGCCCGCCTGAAACGCGCGCACCGCATTTGTCGCAGAATATTGAATCATTGCTTAACTGATTTCCGCATTTGTTGCAAAACATATTTTTTCTCCTTTAATCATAATTTGTTTACATAATTGTTTTTTTGTTGCTTTTCTTTGCAAAGGTGAAACGCGGCAAGAATGAATATTAAGCTGAATACTGCCCCTCCGATAACGTTCAAAATCTCAATCGGTAACGGATATTTAACAAAATTCGTTTTATCGCCATTGATCATTTGGTCAATTTCAAAAACCTTAAATAATATCTGGCCGCCGATTCTTAATACCGTCAGAAAAACCAGAACTATTGCCATTCCTTTGGTTTTTGATTTTGTTGACTTTAAATATGCAAAGGCAAGTGCAAGTATCATTAATGCCGAAAACAATGTAGAAACCGCATTTATGTGTCTTTCCAAAGCAAGGGTAACCACATAGCTAAAAAAGGAAAAAGCACCGCTTAAAAACAGAGGAATGCTTGTTATCCATGCAGCTTTTTTAGTGGGTATGATAAACACAAGCATAAGCAACACCGGCATAAGCAAATAACCAAATATATATGTTAAAAGCCTATCACCGAAATATTGATCAAATGAATAACCATTGGGCCACCCCATACTTGAATAATTAGAATGAATAACTAAAACGCCGTAAACAGCTTCAAAAACAAATAATAAAAGCGTTGTCAGTATAATCCCGCGCGTCCATCTTCTGCTGCCTTTGTCAACAGGGGGCTTAACGGGCTTTGAAGCCTGGGCCGGCTCCCTTTGCTGAATAACAGGCGCTTCGGCTGCATTTTCTGTTTTAAAGCCGCAGTGCTTGCAAAACAGTGAGCCGTCTTCAATCTCTTTTCCGCATTTTCCGCAAAACATATTCTTTCTCCTTTTTGGTTGCTTTCTTACAAATAATTTAAAAATATTTTATCATAGTTATTACCAGAAAGCAATACGCGAAGCAAAAGTATGTTTGATTACCTAAAATCTATCTCCACCAAAAAAAGGAAGAGCACCCTAATATCTACCGCAGAATTACGCTGATGTAATTCTGCGGAGAGGAGAAGCAAAAGGAGTGCTCTTATGCGTTTTCGCAAGAAAATGCACCGAGCACGGAATTTGTTTTGACGAGAGATGGCGGTGCGTCGATTATTGCTCCAATCACAGCAGATAATGCTTGTGCATCATCTGAAAGTGATTTACGCAACAATCTCCTTTCCCCAAAAATGCTGCGCATTTTTGTGGACCCCGAAAGATGTTTGATTACCTAAAATCTATCTCCACCAAATAAAAAGGGCACCCATAACGGGTGCCTTTATTTGGTGGAGATGGCGGTAATCGAAACCGCGTCCAAAATCAGCTTGACAAGGGCTCTACGAGTGTAGTTTATCCTTTAAGATTCCCCTCACAACGCGATGATAAACAATCTCATTGTTGCGGTAGGCTCTGATACCTGATGAATGCCGAGCCGCTCACTCATTCATGTTCGCCACTAAACGACGCCCGCTCCGCAGCCGTGGCGCTCTGCGGGCAGACGAAGGCGCGCTTACGCAGCCTTAAGAACTGTACTATTAGTGTCAGTTAATTTTAAAGTGTTACTTTTAAAGCGGTGCAACTCCGCTACTCGCTGACCAAGCCTCACTAACCCTGTCGAAAGCCTTTCATCCCCGCGTCCAAAACTGCTCCAAGCTCAAGTCGAAAATGCCGAAGCATTTTCTTTAAGAGCTCTCCGCAGTTTTCTCCTTTTCGCAGAATTACATCAGCGTAATTCTGCGATATTTATATCATTCTTATTAATATCTTTCTTTCATTGCTCTTTCAATTGTGCGGTTGGCGTCCTTTTGGGCGGCGACTGCGCGTTTGTCGTAAAGCTTTTTACCTTTACACAGCCCGATTTCAAGCTTTGCCCTGCCATTTTTGATATACAAATTCAGCGGCACAATGCTCAAGCCCTGCTGCTTTGATTGCCCGAAAAGGCGCATAATTTCGCGCTTGTGCAAAAGCAGCCTTTTTTTGCGCATCGGGTCCCTGTTAAAGCGGTTGCCCTGCTCATAGGGTGAAATGTGCATCCCGATGGCAAACATTTCTCCGCCGTCAACGCTGCAGAAGGAATCCTTCAGATTAACTCTGCCCTGGCGGATGGATTTAATTTCAGTGCCGAAAAGCTCTATCCCCGCCTCATAGGTTTCAAGAACGAAATAATCGTGATAGGCTTTTTTATTGCGGGCAATAACCTGGATTCCTTTTTGCTCTGCCAAAGCCGTCACTCCTTTTGTCACTCCTCTACAGGCAAAAATTTCGCAATGCTACTTTTTTGCCGGCATAAATTATATCAGGCTGCGCCCCTCCAGCGCTCTGGAGAGGGTAACCTCATCTGCATATTCAAGGTCTGCACCTACGGGAACGCCGTAAGCAAGCCTTGAAACGGTTATGCCCATCGGCTTAAGCAAGCGGCTGATATACATCGCCGTAGCCTCGCCCTCAACCGTCGGGTTTGTTGCCATAATAACCTCTTCAACAACGCCGTCCGAAAGCCTTGCAATCAGCTCCTTAATCCTGATCTGATCAGGACCGATATTGTCCATCGGGGAAATGGCGCCGTGAAGCACGTGATATGTGCCGTTGTATTCGTGTGTGCGCTCAATGGCGGCAACGTCGCGCGGGTCCTCAACAACGCAGATAACGCTCTTGTCCCTGGTTTCGCTCTTGCAAATCGGGCAAAGCTCATCATCCGCCAGATCACAGCAGATTTTGCACTGCTTAATTTTGGTGTGCGCATCGGTAATTGCATTTGCAAATTCCTGCGCCTCCGCCTTCGTCAGCCCCAGCACGTAAAACGCCATTCGCTGCGCTGTTTTATGGCCTATGCCCTGCATGCGCTCAAATTGGTCTATTAAGTTTTGAAGCGGTGCCAAATTATAAGCCATAAGCTATCCTCAAAAATTATTATGTGTATTAAAGTCCCGGAATATTAAGCCCGCCTGTAACGGAGGAAAGCTCTCTCTCTTCCTCCTCCTCAATCTGGCGCATTGCCTCGTTGAGAGCAGCAAGCAGCATATCCTCAAGCATTTCAACGTCCTCCGGGTCAACAACCTCGGGGTTGATGCCGATTGCCTTGATTTCTCTTTTGCCGCTAACGGTAACCTCAACCATTCCGCCGCCGGAGGAAACAACGTATTCCTTTTCCTCAAGCTCTGCCTTTTTGTTTTCAATGTCAGCCTGCATCTGCTGTGCCTGCTTGAGCATTGCCTGCATGTTCTGCGGGCCGCCGCCCATTCCTTTTGGTAATCTTGCTTTCATAAGCTTCTCCTTATTTTATATCAATATTAATGTTTCCCTGCGCCTTGGCAATTAAATCCTCAAGCGGGTCGCGCTTTGGGGCGCCGTCATCCTTTTTTTTGAAAAGCCCAAGCTTAAAGCGTGTTCCTGTCAGCTCAAACAGCGCCTGTTTAATTGCCTTTGAATGGGTTGGAATTTTAATGAATTCTCTGATTGTGGGATTCCGGCTTTCAAGCAGGAAATATTCTCCTCTTGTGTAAGCCTTCGCTCCGTTAAGAATGCCGTAAAGCGCAATGTCTGATTTGTAAATCATATCCATAAAGTCAGGCCATTGGGCAAACTGCGCCTGCTCCGGTGCCTGTGGCTGCACAGCTTCTGCTTGAGCATCTGCCGGCATTGCCTCCTGCTGAACGAGGGAGGGCGCTTTCTCAATTAAAGGCGCCTCAACCGGTGCTTCCTCTTCGGAAACAGGGCGTTCAGCTTCAGGCGGCTTCGCGGGAGTCTCCTCCTGCTCGTCACGCCATGGCGGGCTGTCATCAAACGGCTCCGGCTCCGAAGCTGTTTCAGGCTCCGGCTCTGCCTCCTTAATCGGGGGAGCAGGTTTCGGCTTTTCTGCAACAACGGTTTTAACCTTTACCGGTTCGGCAACGGAAATTCCGTTTTTAACGGCTCTTTCAAGTGCGGCAAGCCTGTCAAGCATCGCGTCTGCAGAATTGTCCAGTTTCGGCTCGCAAAGCTTGATGAAGCTCATCTCCATTTCAATTCTTGCATTTGCGCCGCTCTTTATTTTCGTCAGTGTGTCCTGAAACAGATCAAGAGCGTATATGATTGAAGGCAGTGTGAAATTCTCTGCGCTTTGCTGAATGGTTTTGTATTCATCATCCGTGCAGATAATCAGCTCTCTGCTCTTGTTAACGGTTTTAACAATCAGGAAATTGCGCAGGTGATTGATCATCTCAACGCAAAGGCGTTCCATATCATAACTGTTTTGGTGCAGGCGGCTGATGATGTTCAGCGCTTCGCCGCTGTCTCTGTTGCAAACGGCGTCAGTAAGCTCATAAAGCGCTTCCTTGCCTGCAATTCCCGCAACCTCGGAAACCAGCGCTTCGTCAATCGCTTTGCTCCTGCCGGCGCATTGGTCAAGGATTGAAAGCGCATCTCTCATTCCTCCGTCGGCAATTCTTGCAATCAGAATTGCTGCCTCATCGGTCAGCTGTATGTTTTCAAAGCCCGCAACCTGCTTTAAACGGATTGCCATTGTTTCGGGCTGAATTCTCTTGAAATCAAAACGCTGGCAGCGTGAAAGAATTGTTGCCGGCAGCTTATGAACTTCTGTTGTCGCAAGAATAAAAATAACGTGTGCAGGCGGCTCTTCAAGCGTTTTGAGCAGGGCGTTAAATGCCCCTGTTGAAAGCATGTGTACCTCGTCGATAATATAAACGCGGTATCTGCCCCTTGAGGGAGTGTAATTCGCTTCCTCGCGCAGATCGCGGATATTGTCAACGCCGTTGTTTGAAGCGGCGTCAATTTCAACAACGTCATAGATCGTTCCGGCATCAAGCCCTTTGCAGATTTCGCATTCGTTGCACGGTTCGCCGTTATGGCCGTTTTCGCAGTTAACCGCCTTTGCAAGAATTTTTGCGCAGGTGGTTTTTCCCGTGCCTCTTGAGCCGGTGAATAAATAGGCGTGGGATATGCGGTTTTCTTTGATTTCATTAATCAGGGTTGATGTAACGTGCTCCTGCCCGTAAACGTCGGCAAAAACCTTCGGCCTGTATTTTCTGTATAAAACCTGATACATATTTCACACCTCCGTTTCAAATTTATCAGCTTGCGACTGACATAAAACACGGTTGCACCTTTAACGTAACGTACAGACTTGTCTGCGGCGCACAGAATAATCCACTTATTGCTGCTCGGTTCCCCGCCTGACAAGGTTCGTAGCATCCTGTCGCACAGGGCCCATACGCTACGCTAAAAATGCAACCGCTTAAATTGTGATATTTATTATATACTATTATTATTCGGAAATCAACACTTTTTCGATTTCTCCGTAATAAATATAATGAAAATCGTTAATCGGGTAATTATCGGGGATGATATTCGGGTCAATAATCTCCTCGGGGTTAAACTTACCCTTTGCAAGCTTGCGGCAAATCAAAACAAGCTTTGCCTCCTCAAAATAAGGCGCCGCCTCATCAAAGCAGGGGGTGAGCCCGGCCTCGGCAGCCTTGTTTGTATCCCTGCCGCTCTTGCTGCCGCATATGCCGTGAATTGCCTTTTTGTTTTCGGGATAAAAGCTTAATGTGAAATAATCGCTTTTGTTCAGAAACTCCTCGGTGTATCTCTGCGGGCGGATGTAAACCGTTGCCATATCCTTGCCCCAAAGCTCGCCGATTGCGCCCCACGATACCGTCATCATATTAAAACCGTTTTCATCGCCTGCGGTAACAAGCCCCCATTGCTTTGCAATAAGGTCAACCGCATTTTCCTTGATTTCCTTAACGTTTATCTCTTTGAACATAAAATCACTCCTTTATTCTAAATTATTATATTAAAAAAGTTCTAAAAAATCAACCGAAAAAGGCAGATTGCCAAGGTTAATATTATATGTTAAAATCATTCTTTGAAAAATCTTAACATTTTCTTATTCGAATATTGCTTTCGGTTTGCTTTAATATATTCGGGCAGGGATTAGGAGGTGCGATATGTTTAATGTTTTGGTTTGCGATGACGATGCTGCCATCCTCAATTCAATAAAAATCTTTTTGCAGCAGGAGGGCTATAAAGTTCTCACGGCAACAAACGGGCGTGAGGCGCTTGAGGTGATTTCTCAAAATGAAATTCACTGTCTTGTGCTGGACATTATGATGCCGGAGCTTGACGGGCTTTCTGCAATGCTGAAAATCAGGGAAACGCAGAATTTTCCTATTATTCTGCTTTCCGCAAAAAGCGAGGATACGGATAAAATCACAGGGCTTTCCTTCGGCGCTGATGATTATGTAACAAAGCCGTTCAATCCGCTTGAGCTTATGGCAAGGGTTAAAAGCCAGATAAGGCGCTATTCAAGCCTCGGATCGATGCAGATAACAAAGGACCGGATTGTGACGGGCGGATTGGTGCTTGACGCTAAAAAAAAGCAGGTCACCGTTGACGGCGAGCCAGTTCATCTCACTGCAAGGGAATACAGAATTGTGGAATATCTTATGCATAATATGGGCACCGTGCTTTCCTCCTCGCAGATTTATGAGGCGGTGTGGCAGGAGGCCTCCTTCGGCATTGAAAAAACCGTAACCGTGCATATCAGAAACATCCGTGAAAAAAATTGAAATCAATCCCAAAGAGCCCAAATATTTAAAGGTGGTGTATGGCCTTGGATACAAAATTGAAAAGTATTAGCCTTTGGAAAAGAATACTCACTGTGCTAATGGCAGCGCTGCTTTTCGCCACAAGCGTTTATTGCGCGGCAGACGCCTTTTTGGCATTTAAGTATTATAATGGCTCAAGCCTGCTTTGGAGCAATTCGCAGCTTCTTGCAAAGCATTCCTCCTCCGAAACCTTGAAGAACAGGATTTATGAGGATGTGTCCGTCCTGGAAAGAGCCTCTTATTATGCAAACGCCAATGGAATAAGGGAAGCATTAACCGCTCAAAGGGATGAATTTGTTTCCGCAGAGCTTAAAGAGTTTGAACAGGAAAAAAGCGCAAATCCGGATTATGCTTCGGGTGATAATTATATTGACGAATACGGCAACGAGTATGACGGCAGCGAGGTTTATTATGACGAAGCCTCGGGCAGCTATGTTCACCGCGACGGCAACACGCTTTATATCGTTGAAACGGAAACAACCGTTCATTATTATGACGACACCTTTTTCTTCACCTATTATTTCGATTATAATGAACAACCGTCAATTATAATTTCTGAAAATTTTCTGGATGAGCCGATTTATTATACAGACAGCACTGAACAGGCGCGCGCAAAGCTGGAGGCTGCTGCCGATAAGCTACTTAGCCTTGAGGATTATACGCCATACCTCGGCTCGGGCGGCGAAGCGTCATACGGCATAAGAATGCTTTCGCCCGAATTTCATTATTATATTGAAAATGCTTCTAACGGCGCAGTGCTCACAAATATTGAGCCTGATGCTACGGAGGATTTTGACTATTATTTATACGGCGCGCAAAAGGATTATTATATTCTTATTGACGGCAACGATGATGTTACCGGCTCCGATAATTTAAGTGATGTTATTTCTTTATATACGGGTTGGGCAGATGAAAATATCAAAGCCGTTGTTTATATTGAACCGCAGCAGGGAGAAGCATATTCAAATATTCTCAGCAATCAGGAATATATCTCACATATTGATTTCAGGTCAGATGTTATTATTGCGCTGATTTGCCTTGCCGGCTCGGTGCTTTGCAGCTTTATTCAGCTTTTTATCTGCGGCACAAGGCTTGAAAACGGCAAGGTTAAACGTGCCTTTGTTGATTATATCCCGATTGATTTGCATTTGGCGCTCACCGTTTTGCTTGAGGGCTTTGCCTGTGCTGGGCTTATTGCGCTGCTTGAATACACTTACGGCGCTTATCTGCCGCTTGGAGACGGCTTTGTTATGTTGCGCGTTTTCATCAGCGCGGTTGCTGCAGTAATTCTGTTGCTTTTGCTTGAATTCGTAACCTCCTTCATCAGAATTTGCAAAAGCGGGGTTAAGCTACACAAACAATTTCTGGTTTTGGGTATTGCTTATTACGGAATATGGAAGCCGCTGTGCTGGCTTCACGGCAAAAACAAAGCGTTGCTTCATAAGGCAAAGGCTTATTTCGGCTATAAGCCGCAGAACTTTAAAAAGCAGTTAATCAGATGGATTACCGCTTATGCGGTTTTAAACTGTGTAATCCTGTTCCTTGCGATGCTTGCCGCGTCAGCTGATGAGCCCTTGGCTGTTTTGTTTTTTATAGTGCTGTTGGGTGCAATGAATTCCGCTTGTGCATATTTTGTTTTTGATTATGTTAAAAAGCTTGATATAATTATCACTGCGGCACGCAGCAGAATTTCACCGCAGGTGGATTATGAAAAGCTTCCAAACAGCTTGAAGGCGCTTTGCGATTCGCTTAAATATACAAATCTTGAGCTGCAGCAGGCGGTTGAAAAGGCCGTGCGCGACGAGAGGATGAGAACGGAGCTTATCACAAATGTTTCCCATGATCTTAAAACTCCGCTAACCTCAATCATAAATTATGTTGATTTGCTCAAGGGTTGTGAAATTGAAAACGAAAATGCGCAGGAGTATATTGCCGTGCTTGATGAAAAAAGCGGCAGGCTTAAAAGGTTGATTGATGATTTGATAGAAGCCTCAAAAATTTCAAGCGGCGTTATAACAATCAATCCTGTTGAGCTTAACTTGAATGAGCTTTCAGCGCAGGCAGTTGTGGAACAGCAGCAGGATTTTGCGGATAATAAGCTGGAGCTTATTTTCAGCGGTGAGGGCAAAAGCGTTTATGCCTTTGCAGACGGTAACAAAACCTACCGCGTTATTGAAAATCTGCTTTCAAACGCCCGCAAATATTCCGTGAAAGGCACAAGGGTTTATGCCGATGTGTTTGAGGAAAACGAAAAAAGTATTTTTGAAATCAAAAATGTTTCGGCGGAACCTCTCAACATCACCGCGGCAGAGCTAAAAGAGCGCTTCGTCAGGGGCGATAAATCAAGAGCAAATGAGGGAAACGGGCTTGGGCTTTCCATTGCCGATAATCTTTGCACTGCGCAGGGAGGAAGGCTTGTGCTTTCTATAGACGGCGATTTGTTTAAAGCAAGGGTTGAGCTTCCTCAAATAAATAAATGATTATTGTAACTGAATTTTAATTTACTAAAGGGCTCCTTTGTGTTAGAATGATATTACTACGCAAAGGAGTTTTCGTCATATGGAAAGAATTGCAGAGTTTGAGAAGGTCAGCTTTTCGCAGTTTGAGGCTGATTTCAAAAAGAATTTTCCGCTGATTGCCGATGTTAATTCGGTTTATGATAATATCAAGCTGCCGAAAAGGGCAACCTCCGGATCGGCAGGCTATGATTTTTTTGCCCCCGTTGATTTCACTTTGGAGCAAGGCAAATCCCTGCTGATTCCCACCGGAATCCGCGCAAAAATTTCAGATGGCTGGGTGCTGAATATTTTTCCGCGCTCGGGGCTTGGCTTCAAGCATCGCGTTCAGCTTGATAACACAGTTGGCATTATTGATGCGGATTATTATAATTCCTCAAACGAGGGGCATATTATGATAAAGCTTTCCTGCGATGCGCATGATGAGGGGCACTCGGTTGAGCTTAAGGCGGGAGAAGGCTTTGCCCAGGGAATTTTCCTGCAGTTTGGCATAACTCTTGATGATGAGGCGCAGGGCGTGCGTGACGGCGGATTCGGCTCAACAACAAATAAATAAACATATTTTCCCAAGTTAAAATTTCTTTTTACATTATTTGATAAAATACTTGACTTTTCATTTTTATTTGTATATAATCTTGCACAGATATTAAAGAATATCAAATACCCCTGATCATCAGGTCGGAGGGAGGGAATACAGTGAGCCAGGTAAAAGTTAAGGAAAATGAATCTCTTGACAGCGCACTCCGCCGCTTCAAGCGTCAGACTTCTCGTGACGGCATTATCCAGGAGGTACGCAAAAGAGAGCGTTATGAAAAGCCTTCAGTTGCTCGTAAAAAGAAGAGCGAGGCTGCTCGTAAAAGAAAGTATAAATAATTTATACATAAAGGGGAGCGCTTGCGTTCCCCTTTGATTTTGTTGTTTTATCAGCAGGTGATATTATGAAAAAAATACTTATTTTAAACGGCCCAAATCTTAATATGACGGGAATCAGAAAAACCGATGTTTACGGCGCAGAAACCTTAAAGCAAATTAATGATGAGCTTAAAATTTATGCCAAGGCAAGAGGCATGAAGGCGGATTTCTTCCAGTCCAACCATGAGGGGGAAATCATTGATGCTATTCATGAAAGCAAGGATGCTTATGACGGCGTCGTTATTAATGCCGGGGCTTATACCCATTATTCCTATGCCATTCGAGATGCAATTGAGGCGGTTTCGGGCTTCACTCCTTATATTGAGGTGCATATGAGCGATATTCATAAAAGAGAAGATTTTCGCAAAATATCCGTTATAACAGAGGTTTGCGTTAAGCAGATTTGCGGCTACGGCAAGGATAGTTATAAAATGGG
>DCTO01000057.1:21902-25908 GCA_002329285.1 Ruminococcaceae bacterium UBA1438 | reverse complement strand
TTCCTTCTTCTTGCCAACGTTGTCATAGAAGAAAATCGGAATCATCTGGAAAACAACGAAGATTGCCGGAATGATTGTGTAAATCATAAGCAGGCGGTTAAGGGTGGCGTCGCCCTGTTTCTCTGCTGACAGGTATGCAACATTCGGGTCTGTTGAAATCTGATATTTTGACCAGGTGTAAAGCAGCCACGGGCCGAGACCCTTTGTGAATGCGGAAGCAACCTTTGAGAAAAGGCCGTAACCCGCATAAGCAACGCCGTCCTGCCTTTTGCCGGTTTTGTATTCAATCTCATCAACGCAGTCTGCAATCATGATGTTCGGCGTGGTGTTTGTGTTACCGTGCTGAATACCGCAGAAGAAGTTGATGATAAGGAACGGAATGATAAGCGCCTTCTTAAATCCGATAGTGCTGGAAACGAGATAAAGGATTGCAAGAGTGGTTGCGCCGTAAATGCAGAAGATGATGTATGTTTTCTTTGTTGAGAATTTCTTCAGAACAAAGTTAACAAGCAATGTGCCCACGGCTGTGCCGATACCCATCGGCAGCAGAAGCGCAAGCTTCATATCCTTTGAGCCAAGCATATAAATAGCTATGTAAAGAGAAACGGTGCCGTAAACGCCGCGGCCGAAACCGCAAAGCTTCGTCAGCGAAACCATAAGCAGGTTTTTGTTGCCGAAAACAACCTGCAAAGAGTCTTTAATGCTAACCTTTTCCTGTGTGAAGGGAACTCTTTCCTTATTGTTAACGAAGAAAATCATAACAAACAGGATGAGGCCCAGCGCGCAGATTGCGGTTGAAATAACAAGGTCAAGTCCCTGCCCCTCAGCGTTTTTAAACTGCTGCTGGCCCATAACGGCCTTCATAATTATACCAACAACCATAATAACAACCATGCCGCCGCTCTGGCCAACGGAGCGCAGGAAGGAGGCGATTGAAATTGCGGTTGAGCGCTCGCTCGGATTCGGAGAGCTCAAAGAGCCAAAGGCGTTTGCAGGGCTTTCAACAGCGCAGGAAGCGGCTGTATAAAGCGCGTAAACCACAAACATCCAAACGATTGCAAGGGTTTGTGAATTAACGTTTGGTGAAATGAAAACAAGCAACGCAATAATTGCAAGCGGAACTGCGCCGAAGCCAACCCATGGCTTAACTTTACCGAACTTGGTTCTGGTGTGGTCAACCAAATAACCGATAACAAGCTCGCAAACAGCGCCGACAAAGCCTGCAACAAGGAAAACGGATGAAATCGCGTTAGACATAACGGCGGGATCAAACCCCTTGCCCTTGAATGCGAAGTCTGCAAAGAAGGTTGCGGTGTAATCCGGCATCCAGCCCGTTAAAAGGGCAACGCCGAATAAACCGATACCGAAGGTGATTATCTCTGAAAACTTCATATATTTTTGCTGCTGTTCTTTTTGTTCTTTCTTTTCAGACATAAAATTCTCCTTTCAGAATATATTAACAATTTATTCTAACAAATTAATAAAACAATTTCAATATATTTTTTAATTTGTTTATATTTATTTTTGTTAAAACCTAACAAAGAACCTTAATCGCCGAATTCTTTTTCCAAAAGCTCTGCTGCGGCGCGCACAATTTCGGGGCAGGGTCGCTTTTTGTAATATTGCGGCGTTCTCTCCGCCGGCGCCGCGCCCTCCTGCGCCATTGCTTTTTGAGTTAAGCCCAGCAGCTCGCGGCAATAAAGCGCGCCGTTTTCCGCTTTAAACTGCTCTGCAAGCCGGCGAACGGTTTGATAGTTTATCGCCTTTTGCACGCCGTCTGTCAAATCCGCCGTGCCGGTTTCCATTCCGCAAACCATAACCATTCCGCTGAATGCGCCGCAAACCTCTCTCATCCTGCCCATGCCTCCGCCAAAGCCGGAGGAAAGCAGCAGCGCGGTTTTTTCGTCAATGCCGTATCTGTCCGCAAAGGCAAGAAAAACCGCCTGCGCGCAGTTGCACCCGTCCATAAAATTTTCGTAAGCTCTTTCTGCTCTTTCGCCCATTGCAATCGCTCCTTTTGTAAAGTGTAAATCCCTGCCTGTTATCAGGTGTTCTTCATAATGACTATGCCTATTGTGTCCGCCACATGCTCGCACTCGTCGGCACATTCCTCAAGCTTTGAGTAAATACTCCTCCACGTTATGACGTCAAGCGGATTTTTTTGGTCGGCATCTTTGAGGCAGTCGTAATTTGCCTGCAGGTACAGCTTGTCGCACTCGCCCTCGGCGGCGTTAACGTCGATTATGAGGGTGTTAATCCTTTCCGACTTTTTGAAATTCGGAAGCTCGGTCAGCATCTCCTTCATTTTTGCCGTGCAGATGCAGATCTTTTCCGCAAAACTGATTGCCTCGGGGGTAATGCTTTTGATGTGGTTGATGTATATTGCCTGCAGAACCTCCTCAATTCTGTCTGTAACCTTGTCAAGCTTCTGGCTCAGTTCTGCCATATCCTCGCGGTCAATCGGCGTAACAAAGGATTTTGCAAGCGCCTCGTTCATTTCGTGCCTTACGTTATCGCCGCCGTTCTCAAAGCCGTGCATTTTGGCCAGCATTTCGTTTATCTGATTTATGTCAAAATTCCTCATGCACTCAAGAAGATAATCCGCAGCGCTGCAAGCGGCGTCAGCAGCCGAGATGTAGTTGTTCCAGTAAAAATCGTTCTTTTTGTTTGCCATAGTGTCCTCCGGTTAAAAAATTGCAATAAATATTTTTGTTGTAATAAATCCGATAATGCCACAGCCGGGGAAGGTCAGTATCCAGGTCATCATCAGGTTTTTAACAACCTCCAGATTAACCGAGGACAGCCTTTTAACCGCGCCAACACCCATAATGGCTGTGGTTTTTGCGTGTGTGGTTGACACGGGAATTCCGAAAAGCGAGCTGACAAGCAGGGAAACCGAGGCAGCCAAATCGGCAGAAAAGCCCTGGTATTTCTCCAGCTTTACCATATCCATTCCGATTGATTTAATTATTTTCTTGCCGCCTATCGACGTGCCGACGGACATAATCACTGAGCAGAGCAGCATTATCCACACCGGCATTTTCACCGCCTCTGTTCCGCCCGTTCCGTTTGACAGCATCAGGCACATAAGAATAACGCCCATAAATTTCTGGCCGTCCTGCGCGCCGTGCATAAAGCTCATAGCGCAGGCTGCGCCAATCTGCCCGTAGCGGAATATGCCCTCGGTTTTGCGCCTGTCAACATTGTAAAACGCCATTGTAACCAGCTTGCACACGATATAACCCAGAATAAAGCCCAGCACAACGGAAACGACAAGGCCGTATATTACCTTAATCCACTCGCGCCCGTTGACGCCGTCAAGCCCGCCGTGCAGCGCAATTGCCGCACCCGTAAGCCCTGCAATCAGCGCGTGGCTTTCGCTTGTCGGGATTCCGAAATACCAGGCAAGAACCGCCCAGATAACAATTGCCAAAAGTGCAGCCGACAGCGCCACAATCGCGTCGTGCGAATTTGTTCCGAAATCCACCATATTTGCAATTGTCTGCGCAACGGTTGCATTGAGCGAGCTCATAACAAAAACGCCGAGAAAGTTGAACACGGCGGACATTATTATTGCCGGCCGCGCCTCAATGCATCTTGTTGTCACACAGGTTGCAATCGCGTTAGGGCAATCGGTCCACCCGTTGACAAAAATAACGCCCAGGGTCAGGACAACCGCCACACATAAAAGCGGGTTAGAGGTAACCTGCCCCCAAAAATACACAAACGATAAATCCATAGATATTACTCCAACGTCTGTAAGTTTTTCATACATATTTAATATAGCAAAAACATCAGCACTTTTCAAGAGGTCTCAAAGGCGCTCGCCGGATAAAACAANNAAACTGTTATCTCTTGGAGAACTGTCGAGGCGTTAAAAAAACAGTGCGGTGCACTGTTTTTAGCCTTCGACCGCAGGAGCTATGCTCCGAGGACCCGCAGTGGAAGAAGCGCACAAAAGAAAAGCACCTCCGAAAACGCGAAAGGCGCTCGCCGGATAAAACAA
>DCTO01000057.1:0-21863 GCA_002329285.1 Ruminococcaceae bacterium UBA1438 | reverse complement strand
GCGCCTTTGAGACCGTATTTCTTTCTTTCCTTCATTCTCGGGTCACGAGTGAGGAAGCCTGCCTTCTTGAGAGCGGGGCGGAGGCTTTCATCATACTGAAGAAGAGCTCTTGAAATACCGTGGCGGATTGCGCCTGCCTGGCCGGATACGCCGCCGCCGTTAACGCGGCAAACGATATCAAACTTCTCTTTTGTGCCGGTTAAAACGAGGGGCTGATTAACGATGAGCTTAAGGGTGTCAAGCCCGAAGTAATCGTCAATATCTCTGTCATTAATAGTAACCTTGCCTGTGCCTGCATAGATGCGAACACGAGCAACGGATTCTTTTCTTCTGCCTGTTCCGTAGAAATATGGATTTGACTCGTACATACTGCTTTACCTCCCCTTAAAATTCCCAAGCAACGGGCTGCTGAGCCTCGTGCTTATGGTCTGCACCCTTGTAGATGCGGCATCTTGTGAGCTGCTTTCTGCCCTGAGTTGTGTCCGGAATCATGCCTTTAACAGCAAGCTTCATTGCGAAATCGCTCTTTTCCTTCATAAGTGTGCCGTATTTAACCTCTTTGAGGTTGCCGATGTAGCCGGTGTGGTGCTGATAAAGCTTCTTCTCAAGCTTTGCGCCGGTGAGAACAGCCTTGTCTGTGTTGATAATGATAACGAAATCGCCGCAATCAACGTGTGGTGTGAAAATAGGCTTCTGCTTGCCTCTGAGAAGCACAGCTGCCTCTGCTGCAACCTTGCCGAGCGGCTTGCCTGCAGCGTCAATAACATACCATTTGCGTTCGATTTCATCAGCTTTTGGCATAAATGTTGACATTTAACTTTCCTCCAAATACTAAAATCTGTTGCCGATGCCCGAAAACAGGGGCTTTCAGCGTGCTCACATATAATAGCACAAGGAAATTTCATTGTCAACAACAAAATTAAAATAAATTCAGATTGCTCTCAAATGTTCCTTTTTTCTCGCTTTTTCATATAAAAATCTGATTTATAATTTACATAATTGATATGGCTCCCTCGTTTATAAGGGAGCCATATCGGTTTAATGTTTTATAATCCAGCGGTTAACGTCAACGTATTTGCTGTTAACCCCGTCGCAGCTGCCGTGCTTGTTATACTGCCACACATCGTAGCTGCCGAGATATGAAACCGTTGCGTTATAATCCGCCACCCAAACATATATATTCTTATTCAGCGCGGTGGTACGCACGTCAAAATTCAGAATGCTTGATGATGAATAAACACCTGCAAGATATCCCGCGTCGTTAATCTCCTCGCAAAAGGCGTTAATGATTTTTGCTGCCTCTCCGGCGGAAAGCCCTGCCTCATAAAGCCTGCCCGTGTGATTGCCGTCTGCATCAAAGGCATATTCAAAATCAATGAAAACGGGCAGCCGCGGCGAATGGCCGCCAAGCGCCCTGATGGCGAATTTTGCTTCCTCTCTTGCCTCCGCCTCCGTGGTTGCCTGGGAGTAAAAATAAATGCCGTATGGTATGCCGGCCTCGTCCGCCTGTTTGATATTGGCGGCAAAAAGCTCATCCACCATAATTTCGCCGTTGCCCCAGCCGCGGTAACCGCAGCGGATTATGGCAAAATCCGTTGCCCCCGCAACCGTTTCCCAGTCAATTTCCTGATTATGGGCAGAAACGTCAATGCCCAGGGCGTAATCGCCCTCTCCGCTGAAAAGCGCGGGCTTATCCTCGCGCGGAGAATTGCCGTGAAGCAGCGCGGCAGAGATTATACCTATTATTATAAGTGCGCAAAGCAGCAGCACTGCGCGCACTCTTTTGCTTTTTAGATTAACGGTTTTAATTTTCATATTAAAATCTTATGCTGATTTCGCCGCTGCGCAGCGTTTTTGTTTCTCCGTTTTCGGTTTCAACGGTTAAGCCGCCCTGCTCA
Source organism: Ruminococcaceae bacterium UBA1438 (assembly GCA_002329285.1). Lineage (GTDB taxonomy): Bacteria > Bacillota > Clostridia > Oscillospirales > Acutalibacteraceae > Eubacterium_R. Next base: position 19,965 of record DCTO01000057.1, on the reverse strand, counting down.
TCAATTGAAATCGCGGTTGCGGCGGTAACTCTGCCGTTTTCAATAAAGCTGATTTTTTTTCCAAGCAGCATGCTGTGGCTGCGGTAATAATCAATATAATCCGCACAATCGGCAAATGCGATTTCAAGCAGCTCATCCGCAATTTCGCCCACAAGCTCTGCGCGGCAAACCCTTTTGCCAAGGCTGCCCGCGTTCGGGATGCCGTCCGGAAAATGCTGAGTGCTGATGTTAATACCGATGCCGATGATAACCGCGCTCACGCCGCCTGTTTCAAAATCGGAAATCGCCTCGGTTAAAATGCCGCAGATTTTTGAATTGCCGATATAAACGTCGTTAACCCATTTGATTTCGGGCTTTGCGTCCGTCAGCCTTTCAATTGCCCTGCAAACGGCAACCGCCGCCGCCGTGGTTGCAAAAACCGCGTTTTGAAGGGAGATATTCGGCTGAACGGCAAGGCTGAAATAAACGCCCGTGTCAGCGGGGGAGTAAAAGCTTTTTCCCTGCCTGCCCCTGCCGGCGCTTTGCTCGTTTGCGGCAATCAGAATGGGGGCGCGCGCCTCGCTTTCGGCAAGCAGGCGCTTTGCCTGCGTGTTTGTTGAATCTGTAACGGGATAATATAAAACCTCAATATCCCTTTTCATATTGCTTTTTATTCTTGCGGCTGAAAGCAAATCGTTTTCCTCTGACAGGCGATAGCCACGGTTTCGCACGGCAATGATATCCCAGCCCTCTTTTTTCAGCTCTTTAACCGCCTTCCAAACTGCGGCGCGGCTTTTGCCCAGCTCGGCGACAAGCTGCTCTCCGTTTATGTAGCCCTCTGCCGAAAGCAGCCTTTCCAGAAGCTCGTTTTTTAAACTCATAATGCTCCTCAAAAACACGGGCAGAGGAAACCCTCTGCCTGTTTAAATTTATCCAAGTGTAAGCGTAATATCCGTAAGCTCCTCGCGCGGATAGCTTTTATCCAGCTTCAGCGTCAGCACCTGCTGATTGCCCTCGGTATCTATCGAAGCGCCCTCAACAACGGTGTAAAGCCGGTTTTTAATCTTAATTGCGGCGTCGTAATTCGGCAGCTTTGCAAGGCTTTCATCAAAGCTGATTCCTGCCTTTGCGTAAATTTTAATCTGCTTGTTGGTTAAAACAACCTTGTCAATCGCATTTGCGTTTGCGGTAACGCCGCCGATGGTGAAGGGGGTGTTTTCATTTGAATAGGGAAGCCCGATTGCAAGCTCCGAAAGTGTTGTGCCGGAAAAGGCGGCGGTGGAGGGATTGGTGTAGGTTACGCTCCAGTCCGTCTCGGAAACCACCTGCGGGTCATTTGAATAATAAGCGTCATTCGGGGTGAAATGCAGGCTTTTCTGCCCAATGTGCAGCTTGCCGTTGTTAATTGCGATAACGCAGTCAATGCTGCCCATGATAATCGGCTCGTCAAGCTCTGCAAATTTAACGTATAAATCAATGCTGGCGTCTGCGCCGCCGTTATCAATATCCTTGTTAAGGCTGATGATGCATGGGCCGTATTCCCAATCCGTCAGGGTGCAATAAGCAGTATTGTCCGGCGTTTTTGGGGAGGTTAAAAACCATGCCCATCCGTTGTTATATTGAAGCCCGGTTTCAACGTTATAGTTAAATTGAGTGTCGCTGTAATCCATAACGATTTGCACGCGCTTCGGCGTTGAAATCGGCTGTGTCAGCTGGGCGTGCGCCGTTGTGAACAGCTTTGAATACCAGCCGGAGCTATTGGTGTAATAAACGGTGTAATCATAATTTCCGTCAACGTCAACGCTCGGGGTCAGCACATAAAGGCCAAAGGTGTCACGGTCAAATTGCTCATCCCTGTCATCAAGGGCAAGGATAACGATGTCCTTGCTGCCGTCCTTATTGAAATCATAATATTCAAGCTGGGGCTTTGCGGCGGAAAAATTCTTGTTCCAGCCGCTGAATTCGGTTTCCTGCCCGTTCTGAACGAGTATGATGTAATCCCCGTCCGAATAAAGCTGAATGCTGCCGTCCGCAAGCTCTGCAAGCAGGGTTCTTTCGCCTGCGCGCTGGGGCGAATTATCATATTGTGTGAAATTATTATATTTCTCCTCCGTGCGTTTTGCGTTGGGTACGTAAACGCCGAAGTGGTAAAGCACTGTTAAAAGCACAATCACAATCAGCGTTATTATCAGCACCAGCAGAGAGGGGCGAATATTCAGTTTTTCAAATCGCTCACGCATAAGTTAATCTTCTCCGTAAACCTTATTATAGTCAAACTCAACCCGCTTGCCCTTTTCAATGTGAAAGGTTTTGCCCGTTGCAAGGGAAAAAATCGGGCGGTCATGTGTGTAAGAATCGGAATAAACGTCAATGATTTTTGCATTGGGATATTCCTCTTTAAGGCGGCGCACCTTTTCTTCATCGCGGCAGTTTTCGCCGATGATTGCGCCGGTTTTTGCATTGTGCCTTGTGCAGATAAGGTTTTCAATGCCAAGGCGCTCCTTAACGGCATTCAGCAGAAAATCGGGGGATGCGCTGATAACGATGCAATCCCGCCGCCGTTCCTTAAACCAGGGGTAAGCCCTGGGCGCAAATCTGTTCCAAAAGCCCTTAACGGCGCGCTCAAGCGGAATCATGCGCACAAAGAAAAAGCAGCTTTGCTTAAATTTGGTGAAGCTGATTGCGCGCAGCGCGGTTAAAATTCCGCCAACCGCAACAACGGGCAGGGAGATTATGCACCACGGGTAACGCACCCAGCAGTAAAGGATAAATCTCGTGCCGGTGTCAAACGGAACAAGGGTGTGGTCAAAATCGTAAACATCAAATTCTTTTGTGCTATTATTCTCGTTTTTCATATGTATATAAATGTTTTGCCGGGTTTAAAATTAAACGCTTGCGGCGTCAAAATTAAAGGTTATGCTTTTGTCGCTTCCGAAGCCGGTTAGCTTAACCCCTGCGGATTCAAGCATTCTGCGGCTTGCAACATTGCCCGGTGTGCCGGCATATTTGTCGCTCATATAGATAACCTCTTTTATGCCTGCCTGGATGATTGCCTTTGCGCATTCGTTGCAGGGAAAAAGGGCAACGTAAATTCGGGATCCCTTAACACCGATGCCGTTTGAATTTAAAATTGCATTCAGCTCTGCGTGAACAACAAAGGGATATTTGGTGTCATTCTCATTCTCGGCGCTTCTCTCCCAGGGGAAATCCTCGTCTGAGCAGCCCTTGGGGAAGCCGTTATAGCCAACGCTGACGATGCGGTTGTCATCATTAACGATGCATGCGCCAACCTGCGTGTTCGGGTCCTTGCTTCTCATTGCGGAAAGCAGGGCAACGCCCATGAAATATTCATCCCAGGAAATATAATCCTCTCTCTTGCTCATTGTTATTCTCCTTTAAGAACGTCAACAAAATCATTAAGCCCTTCGCAATCTGCCTCCATAATTCTGCCCTCGTCAACAAGCTTGTTAAGCTCGGGATCAATCGGCAGTTTTGCCAAAACGGGGATGTTAAGCTCCCGCGCGGTTTCATCAATCTGTGATTCGCCGAAAATGCTGTGCCTTTTGCCGCAGTCCGGGCATTCATAATAGCTCATATTTTCAATGATTCCGAGAACGGGCACCTCCATCAGCTGCGCCATGTTAAACGCCTTGCTCACAATCATTTTAACAAGATCCTGCGGGGTTGAAACGATAACGATGCCGTCAACAGGCAGGCTCTGAAAAACGGTGAGCGCAACATCGCCCGTGCCGGGGGGCATATCAACAAAAAGATAATCCAGCTCGCCCCAGCGAACATCGCTCCAGAATTGCTCAATAACGCCGCTGATAACGGGGCCTCGCCAAACAACGGGGGAATTAACGTCCTCCAGCAGCAGGTTAATGCTCATCACCTTAACGCCGCCCTCGGCAACGCTCGGCAGCAGGCATTCGTCATCCTGCATCGCCCTTGAATTTATGCCAAAGGATTTCGGCACGGAAGGGCCTGTGATGTCCGCGTCAAGCACGCCAACCTTAAGCCCCGCCTTTGCGCATTGCGCCGCAAGCAGGCAGGAAACCAGGCTCTTGCCGACTCCGCCCTTGCCGCTTACAACGCCGATAACCTTTTTTATATTTGAATATTTGTTCATCGGCTTCAGAAAGCTTTGGGGCTCAGTTCTGTCCCCACAGCTCTGAGAGCAGGTTGAACAATCATGTGTGCATTCGCTCATAATTTTTAACTCCTTTGGTTTAGTTTCACTGATAACTTCTGATAACGGTTGCAACCTTGCCGAGAAGCACAAGCTCCTTAACGATTATCGGCTCATAATCGTCATTCTCCGGCTGCAGGCGGAAATGCCCTTTTTCCTTGAAAAAGCGCTTAACGGTTGCCTCATCCTCAAGCAGGGCAACAACAATGTCCCCGTTTTCCGCCACGGGCGTTTTTTCAACAATCACCAGATCGCCGTCCAGAATATGTGCGTTAATCATGGAATCGCCTTTAACGTGAAGCGCAAAATATTCTCCGCTCTTGCCAAGGGCAACGGGGATGTATTCCTCAATCTGCTCCGCCGCCAGAATCGGCACGCCCGCCGTAACTGTTCCGAGAAGGGGAACGGGCGTTGTCTGCAGGTTGCTGCCGGCAATGCGGATGGTGCGCTTAAGCAGGGGATCGCGCTCAATATAGCCCATTTTTTCCAGCGCGTCAAGGTGGTATTGCACGGTTGATGTGGATTTAAGGCCAACGGCCTTTCCGATCTCACGAACGGAGGGCGCCATGCCCCTTTTAGAAAGGGATTCCTTTATGTAATTAAAAACCTTTTCCTGGGTTTTGCTTAATTTTTCCATAGCCAAAGCCCCTTTATTAATATTATAAACAATTCTATCATCAAATATATAAAAAGTCAAACAAATGTGCAGGTTTTGGGCAAATATTATGCGCCTTTTCGGCAAGACTAAAAAAAGTGTTGACAAAAAAGTTTTTATATAATATAATCATTTTTGCTTGAAAAGCAGAAACGGCTTTATAGCTCAGTTGGCTAGAGCACGCGGTTCATACCCGCGGTGTCACTGGTTCGAATCCAGTTAAAGCCACCAACGGGCGGCCCGGTGGTCAAGAGGTTAAGACACCGCCCTTTCACGGCGGTAACACGGGTTCAATTCCCGTCCGGGTCACCAAATGAAAACAGACACCCTTGCGGTGTCTGTTTTTATTTAGTCATTCAGTTTCGGAGGGACACCGCGCAAAAAACAGCGAAGCGAAATTTTGCGCGGAAAGGACGACGCGCGCAGAGCACGATTACAAAATGCGTTAGCGTTTTGTTTGGTGCTTGAAGCGCAGGAGGACGCCCCGTCCGGGTCACCAAATGAAAACAGACGTCCTTGCGACGTCTGTTTTTATTTTAGTTATTCAATTTCGGAGGAACACCGCGCAAAAAATTCCTGCGCGATGCGCACGCTTTCCATTGCATCCTTGGCGTACCAGTCTGCGTTAATCATTTTGGCATAATTTCTTGTCAGCACCGCGCCGCCTACGAGAATCTTTGCATCCGTCTTTTCATGCAGAAGCTTGATTGTGCGCTCCATTGCAGGCACGGTTGTGGTCATCAGCGCGGAAAGGCCAACGAGCTTAACCCCGTTTTCCTGCACGGCTTTAAGCACATCCTCCTCGGGCACGTCCTTGCCCAGGTCTATAACCTCAAAGCCGTAATTTGAAAGCAGCACCTTAACGATGTTTTTGCCGATATCGTGAATATCGCCGTGAACGGTTGCAAGCACAATTTTGCCCTTGCTTTCCTGCTTTGCGCCGCTGAGCTCCAGTTTTTCTCTTATAACCTCAAATGCCGCCTTGGCGGAATCCGCGCTCATCAAAAGCTGGGGCAAAAACAGCTTGTTTGCCTCAAACCCTGCGCCAACCTCGTCAAGCGCGGGGATGATGAAATCGTTGATAACCTCAAGTGAATCCTTTGTTTCCAAAAGCTCCTTTGTGCATTGCGCAGCCTCTGCCTGCAAACCTTTAACGATTGCCGAATAAAGCGTCATATTGGTTTGCAGAGTCGGCGTTGTCTGCGCCTGAGTTACTCCTGCAATATAGCCCGCGCAATTATCGTCAAGCCCGGCAAGCGCGTTAAAGGAATAATATGCGTTCATCATCGCCTGTGATTTGGGGTTAATGATGCCGGCGCTCAGGCCGTTTTCAAGCGCAAGGGTGAAGAACGCCGTGTTAACCGCTTCTCTGTTTGGCAGGCCGAAGGAAACGTTTGAAACGCCCAGAACGGTGTGAACGCCAAGCTCGTTTCTGATGTATTTAACCGCCTTCAGCGTTTCTGCGGCGTTGTTTTTATCAGTGCTGATTGTCATCGTCAGCGCGTCAACAAGCAAATCCTTTTTCTCAATGCCGTAGCCCTCTGCGGCTTTAATTATTTTCTTTGCAATTTCAATTCTGCCCTCGGCGGTTTCCGGAATGCCGTTTTCATCAAGGCAAAGGCAAACCACGGCGGCGCCGTATTTCTTTGCAAGGGGAAGCACGGTGTTAATGCTCTCCGCCTTGCCGTTAACGGAGTTAAGCAGAGGCTTGCCGTTATAAATGCGCAGGCCGCGTTCAAGCGCGTTTGCATTTCCCGTGTCAATCTGCAGGGGAGTGGGCAGCACAGCTTGCAGGTTATATATCGCCGTTTCCATCATTGCCGGCTCGTCAATTTCCGGCAGGCCAACGTTAACGTCAAGAATGTGAGCGCCGGCGTCCTTTTGCTCCGTGCCCTCGCGGATGATGTAATCAATATCCTTCCTGCGAAGCGCCTCTTTAAGCAGCTTTTTGCCCGTGGGGTTAATGCGCTCGCCGATAACAACGGGCGTTTTGCCAAGCTCAACGGTTTCGCTGTAAGAGGAAACCAGGGTTTTGTTTTTCTTTTCCGGCACGTTAGCGGGAATATCCCTGCAAAGCTCAATCATCCGCCTGATGTGCTCCGGCGTTGTGCCGCAGCAGCCGCCGAGATATGAAACGCCGATTTCGGCCATTTCTCTCATATCTTGCGCAAATTCCTCCGGAGAAACGTTATAAACGGTTTTGCCGTTAACGCTTTCCGGCAGCCCCGCATTCGGCTGAATGATAATCGGCAGGCTCGTGTGCTTTCGCAGCTCTTTAAGAAGGCCAATCATCTGCTTCGGGCCAAGCCCGCAGTTAAAGCCTATTCCGTCAACGCCAAGCCCCTCCAGCATTGCGGTGGCGGTCTGAATGTCAGCGCCGGTGAGAAGCCTGCCCTTTTCATCAAAAATCATAGTAACGAAAACGGGGAGGGCGCAATTCTCTTTTGCCGCAAGCACGGCGGCTTTAAGCTCATAGGTGTCTCCCATGGTTTCAATCAAAACGGCGTCTGCGCCGTCCCTGCCGGAGCGCACCATCTGCGCAAAAATCTCAACCGCCTTTTCAAATTCAAGGTCTCCCATCGGCTTGAGCAGTTTGCCCGTCGGGCCGATGTCCAGCAAAACCCTTTTGCCCGTTTTTTTCGCAAGCGCAACGCCGGCGCGGATAACCTCGTCATAATTCGGCATTTTAAGGCTGTTTGCCCCAAAGGTGTTTGTTGTGATATATTCGCTGCCGATTTCGGCATATGCCTTGTGCAATTCAAAAATTGCCTCCGGGTTTGTTAAATTCAGCAGCTCCGGAAGCTCGCCGGCTTTGGTAAGCCCCGCCGCCTGAAGCATTGTGCCCATACTGCCGTCAAAAAATTTAATGTTCATTCTTGTCCTCAATCCCTGCAAAAGCGGTAACGGATTTGGTGGGTATCATCTGAAAGGTGTCCGTCAGCGTTATTCCGCAGCGTTTTGTTATGTCTAAAATTGAAAAAAGCTTTTTCTGCTCTGAAATATCCAGATCAAAATATCCGGGGGAATAGCGCTCCCTCGTTTTGCAGCCGCATTCGCTTTCAATGGCAGCCTGAACTCCGTCGCAAACCTCCTCGATTTTAGCGGTCAGCACCGCCTGCATCGTCATCAGCTGCGCGCTTTTTGAGGAATATTTGCGCAGCAGCCTGTCCGCCTCGGTGCCGAGCGTTGCGCCAAGCACGGCAACTCTTTTGCAGCCCGCCAGGTTTTCCGCAAGGCGGCGGCTTTTGAATTCCGCACCGCCGATAATTACGGCGCATTCCTTAACCTCGCAATCAAAAACGCGCCAGATGCTTTTTGGCCGGGTTGCCGCCTCTGCCTCCGCAATCGCATCGTCAATCAGGGCAAGCAGCTGCTCGTTATCCGTTGCTGAGCTTGTGCGCATATAGCGCAGAATTTCCGATTTATTCATTGATAATATGTGAAAGCCCTTTCATAATCGCATCGGCAACCTCGGGCTTGTTCATGGTGTAAATATGAATGTTGTTTTGCCCGTTTGCCATCAAATCAATAATCTGCTCCGTTGCATAAATAATTCCCGCCTGCTTCATTGAATCGGGATTGCCGCCGAAGCGCTCCATAATCTTAAAAAATTTTTTCGGCACGCTGGAATTGGAAAGCTCAATGCTGCGCTTAATCTGGTTTGCGTTTGTTATCGGCATAATGCCCGCAACAATCGGCACGTCAATGCCCTTGATTGCGCAATCCTCCTTGAAATTCAGGAAAATTTCGTTATCAAAAAACATCTGCGTGGTGAGAAAATCAAGCCCGCAATCAACCTTTTCTTTAAGGTGCGCCAAATCCTCAACCCTGTTTTTGCTTTCGGGGTGGATTTCCGGGTAACATGCGCCGCCGATGCAAAAGCCGCCCTTTTCGCGTATGGTGTTAATCAGCTCATATGCATAATGAAAATGCTGCTCATCCGGGAAAACGAAGCCCTCCGGAATATCACCGCGAAGGGCAAGAATGTTTTCAACACCGTGCGCGGCGAAATCGTCAAGCACGCTGTCAATCTTGTCCTTAGTGCTCGTCAGGCAGGTGAGATGTGAAAGAGGGGTCACTCCGCTTTCCTTAATCGCGCCGGCAAGCTCTGATGTGAAGCCCGCGGTTGTGCCTGCCGCGCCGTAAGTTACGCTCATAAAGGCCGGGTTGCTTTTTGCCATTTCGGAAACGATTGCCCTTGTGTGCTCCAGCTTGCCCCATTCCTTGGGCGGAAAAACCTCAAACGAAACGGTAACCTTGTTGTTTTTTAAAATTTCGGAAATCTTCATATCATCATCTCTTTTAGCGTTTTAATTATATATAAGTTTATCAAATTAAAGTATAAAAGTAAAGAGCAAAAAGAAAAGCCGCAGCGTTCAACCGCGGCTTTAATAATCAAATCAGTTTCTTGTGATGTTTCTGGATTCAAGCAGGAATTCATCTGAAGCCGGTGCATGGTTGGTGTAAATGATGTCAAGCGAAGCCTTCTTATCTTTAAGAACGGCAACGTTTGCATGCCGAACGTCAATGTGAACCTTCATTGTGTAATCAGCCTCAACGATTTCCTTGGTTGATGTGTTAATCTTAACGGTGCCTGTGCCGCCCTGATAATTAACAACAAAGTTTTCATCAATCGTGCCCTCGGAGAAGGAAAGCACGCTGATTGATTCAACCGTGCTGCTGATATCGCCGAGAACGTTGAAGAAGCGGCCCTGTGCGTCTTGATCAGCCTGGGAAAGAATAACGCCCTTTGGCTGAATTGTGATGGAAATTGTGCCGTCGCCGTTATCAACAACATTGCATGCAAGCACATCGTCTGCGGTGAGATGAGAATGGGTTTGGTCAAGCTTTGAGCCGCCCGGGCCGTCATCACGCTGGTCATAAACAGGATCTCTGTTAGCAGCAACCGGGATACCCTTGGGAGCGCCCTTGAAGATGCTGTCCAAAATGCCGGGAACAAGCTTGTTAATCATATCGTTTGAATTGCCTTCAACCAAAAGATTTTCAACTGCAAGGCTTTCATCCGCAAGCAGCTTATAATATGTTTTGCTTTCGCCGTTCTCCGTGTAAGAAGCGGTTAAGGTTTTGGTGTAATCAAAAGCCTCAACATAATAAGCAACAACGTCTTCAACGGAATTGAATTCAACTCCGCCGTAGGTGCCGGGTGTGAATTCAGCGTCAAGCACGGAAACATCGTCGCCGCCGCCCTCTTCAACAGGAGCCTGCGCCTGCTTGCCGTCAACAAACATAATAACGCAAATAAGCGCAATGAAGGTTATAACACAAATTATTGAAAGAATTTTGTTAAAAGTATCAAGCTTTGTTTTGGCTTTCATACATAAATCCCCCTTAAATGGATAGTACTACCCCTTAATAATAACCGATAATAAAAATATTTTCAACATTTTTTTGAAATTTTATAAAAAAGAGGCGCCACCGGCGCCTCTGCTGATAACCGGCCAACCGGCCGATGCTAATTTGTTTACTTCTTTGCGGTTTCAACAATGCCTTCTGCAAGCCCTGCAAGCCCCTGGATTTCGCTGGGGATAATAATCTTTGTTGCATTGCCGTTTGCGGCAGCCTCAAATGCCTCAAGGGATTTGATTTTAACAACTGCGTCAGTCGGGTTCGCTTCGTTAATCATTCTGATGCCGTCAGCCTCAGCCTGCTTAATCTTCAGGATTGCCTGCGCCTCACCGTCAGCCTCGCGGATTTTCTGCTCGCGAACGGCGTCAGCCTTCAGGATTGCGCTCTGCTTTTCAGCCTCTGCCTCAAGGATTTTGGATTCCTTAAAGCCCTCTGCCTCAAGAATTCGGCTCTGCTTTTCGCCCTCTGCGCGCAGGATTGCCTCGCGGCGCTCGCGCTCTGCCTTCATCTGCTTTTCCATTGAATCCTGGATTTCCTTCGGCGGCAGAATGTTTTTCAGCTCAACGCGGTTAACCTTAATGCCCCAGGGGTCCGTTGCCTCATCAAGAATGGATCGGATTTTGGTGTTAATCGTGTCTCTTGAGGTGAGCGTTGCATCAAGCTCCAGCTCGCCGATGATGTTACGAAGGGTTGTTGCCGTCAGATTTTCAATTGCGGCAAGCGGTGCCTCAACGCCGTAGCAATAAAGCTTGGGGTCTGTGATCTGGAAGAACACAACCGTATCAATCTTCATCGTAACGTTATCCTTGGTGATAACCGCCTGCGGCGCAAAATCAACAACCTGCTCCTTGAGCGAAACGGTTTTTGCAATTCTTTCAACAAACGGGATTTTAACGTGAAGCCCGGTTTCCCATGTAACTGAATATTTGCCCAGGCGCTCAATAACATAAGCCTTTGATTGCGCAACAACCTTGATGTTTGCAACAATAAACAGTGCCAGCACAATAAGCACGATTAAAAAAACAACAAATGGTCCCATAATGACTCTCCTATAAAATGATTAAATATTATTTTATTATTCGTTGATGGGCGAAACAATCAGTTTAACGCCCTCAATTTTTTCAACCTTGATTTTGGCGCCCTCGGCAATGTCCTCGCCGTTTGCGCTCCTCGCTGTCCAAACCTGGTTATCAACCTTAACCTGCCCCTCGGCAGCAAGGTTTGAAATGCCCTGAACAACAATGCCGTCCTTGCCGATATATCTGTCCGCGTTCGTTTTTTCAAAGCCTTTTTTGTTAAGCTTTCTTGCAAGTGGCCAAAAAATAATCAGCGAAACCACTGAAACCGCGGCAAAAACAATTATCTGAATGTTTTGGGAAACGCCTGCAATGCTCAGCAGCAGCGCAACAAGCCCGCCAAGCGCAAACCAAACGGAAAGCAGCTGAACGCTTGCCGCCTCAACAATCACCGCAACAATGATAACGGCAATCCAAATCCAAAGCATCGGCATAAAATCATCTCCCCTCCTGCTAAAATAAGCCCATTTAAAAAGCCCCGGTAAAAAGAAAGCCCACACACAGGCGCCTGCGTATGAGTTCTGTTTTCACTATGCCTGTTAACGACACAAGAGTTTTGCCTATCGGCTTCTTAAATGTTGCCCTAATTATACCACATATGGACAAAAAAGTCAATATTTTCAGCATTGTTTCCATATATGGACTCTTGCAATATCATTATAATATGTTAAAATTAATAAGTATTAATTTTATACCTAATTATATTGTGCCCCTATTTTAAAAACAATGAAAATTTGTTTTAAGCACAGGGTGCAAAAAAATTTTTTAGCATTTTTGGGTTTTGTTATGAGAGAAAAGGAAAAATCAACTCTGCGCAAAATTGAACATCACAGCCGAGAAAGCTTTTATTTGATTGTGCGCGGTGCAGAGGTTGGGCTGTTTGCGGGGCTGGTGTGCGTTGCTTATCGCAAAATGCTTGAAATGTCTGAAGAAACTCTGTTTCTGTTTATTGATTACGTTAAGGGCAGCCCGCTCAAAACAGCGCTCTGGCTTGCGCTGCTCGGGTTCATCGGCGCGGCGGTTTATTATATCGTTAAGCTTGCGCCGGAGTCGGGCGGCTCCGGCATTCCCCAGGTTACAGGGGAGGTTAAGGGCTATCTCACCTCGCCCTGGCTCAAAACGCTGGCTGCAAAGCTTATCGGCGGCACGCTTTCCGTTTTTGCCGGCCTTTCCCTCGGCAGAGAGGGCCCCAGCGTTCAGCTTGGCGGCATGGCGGCAAAGGGCGTTGCAAAAATCACCAAGGCGGATAAAACCACAACCCTGCGCATGATAAGCTGCGGCGCGGGCGCAGGCCTTTCGGCGGCGTTCAACGCTCCGCTTGCGGGCATAATGTTTGTGCTTGAGGAAATCCACCGCACCTTTGATAAATCCATCCTCTGCATGGGAATCGTTGCGGCGGTTGTTGCCGATTATGTTTCAAAATTCTTCTTCGGGCAAAACACGATTTTTAATTATCAGGCGGAAAATATGCCGCTTCGCCATTATTGGCTGCTTGTGATAATGGGCGTTTTGCTTGGCCTTTTCGGCGCTTTTTATAATTGGTTTATGCTTAAAACCCAGGATTTATATAAGCGCATTTCAAAAATTCCCGATCCGATTAAGCTTGCCTTCGTGTTCGTTGTCAGCGGCGTTGTGGGCCTCTGGCTTCCGCAGGTGCTCTGCGGCGGCCATATTATGGCGGAGCTGCTTATATCGGAGCATCCCTCAATCAGAATTCTGCTTGCGCTCTGCGTTGCAAAATTTCTGTTCGGCGCCTTCAGCTTCGGCAGCGGCGCCCCGGGCGGAACGCTTTATCCGCTTTCAATCCTCGGCACGTATATCGGCGCAATTTACGGCGATCTGGTGATTGACACCTTTGGCCTGAAGCCTGATTTGTGGCAGGAATTTGTTGTGCTCGGCATGGCGGGCTTCTTTGCCTCAATCGTCCGCGCGCCTATAACGGGCATCATCGTCGTTTTTGAAATTTCGGGGAATATGAATAATATTCTGCCGCTTGCAACCGTTGCGCTGATTTCTTATGCAACGGCAAACACCCTCGGCAGCACGCCGTTTTATGAGGCGTCGCTTGAAAAAATTCTAAAGGCAAAGGGTATCCCGACGGGGGAGGACGGCAAGGTTGGCGAAAGGGTGCTTCAAACCTATGTTGTGCCGCTCGGCAGCCCGATTGCGGGCAAAACGCTTTCCCAGGTTGAATGGGGCAAGCACTGCCTTGTTGTTGCAATCGAAAGGGGCGAGCTTTCGGTTACCCCCAAGGGTGACACGAAGATTATGGCGGGGGACACTCTTGTGGCTATGGTTTCCCAGCGCCGCTTCTCGCGGGATCGAAACCGCCTTGAAAGAATAATTAACGGAGAATAAAAAAGAGCAGTCGGTGGGAGAACCTTCGTAAAGAAGGTTCTCCCAATTAAATTAATCCTTGCGGATTAGTGAAATATTCCTTCGGAATATGAAATTGCTTCGCAATGAAATACTCCTGCGTCGTATGTGGATTAATTTTATTTCATATTGAGCACAGCGAGATATTTCACAATTTGCATTAGCAAATTATTTCATATTGCATAGCAATATTTCATTATATATGTTAAAATGCATAAGAGGTGATATTGTGAAAGAGAATAAGCTAATTGATTTGTCTATGGATTTTTCTGTTGCTGTATTAAATGCAGTTGAAACAATAAAAGGGCATTCTGCACTTGTAAATCAGATAGAGCGCTCTTCAACAAGTATTGGCGCAAACATTCACGAAGCTAACTATGCCCAAAGCAAGGCTGATTTTATATCAAAACTACAAATAGCGCTCAAAGAAACATATGAAACTGAATATTGGTTAGAACTTTTTCAAAAAGCCGGTTTTCTTAACGAAGTGACTACAAAAGCGTTATTAAATCAATGCGGAACAATACGCAGATTGTTGATTGCTTCTGTTAATACTGCTAAAAACAATAAATAAACTTCAAAGACTGAAAGAGCATTTTCTCTTCCGGTCTTTTTTCTGGATTCGGCATTACAAATCCTATGCTCGCTATAGTCTGTGACACATATTTGCTTCTTACTAAAAACTGTGATATAATGCTACAGTCAAATCCGGATTTAAGAGGTTAGTATTTATGGAATTGTGGGATGCCTATGATGAAAGTCTAAATAAAATAGATGATGTGGTTCTTATCCGTGGAGAGCAGATTCCAAGCAACTGTTTTCATTTGGTATGTGAGATAATAGTAAAACACAAGGACGGAAGTTATCTTATTATTCAAAGGGATAATAGAAAGCATCTTGGTGGAATGTGGGAGGCTACAGCAGGAGGCTCTGCGTTACAAGGCGAGAATCCTCTGTCCTGTGCCCGCAGAGAGCTTCGTGAAGAAACAGGAATTATCGCCGATAATTTGGTTGAAATAGGAAGGGTACTCCACCACGGACATAAATCGTTTTATGTGGAATATCTTTGTATTACGGATGTGGATAAGGAAAGTATTATTTTGCAAGAAGGAGAGACATCCGATTATAAATGGATTACGGCTAATGAATTGAGAAAATTGTCAAAAGACGAATTGGCGACGCAGCGTATTCTCAATTTCGTTGAAGAACTTAATTGACAATTATTAATTTGCATAAATTATAAATAAAGCGGCTGAGCGATAACTCAGCCGCCTTCTTTATGTCGGGCACCCCGCGGACTGCTCTTTTTTTAGTGATCGGGGGTCAGTGGTTTGTTGCTGCGAATTGATTATATTATTCTAAATTTCCCGTTAAAAGCATGATTGCGGTTAATGCGGCAACGGGCGCGGTCTGCGTGCGCAAAATTCTTTTGCCCAGCGTTGCGCTCGCTGCGCCGCAATCCTGCAGCAGCGCCGTCTCCTCGGGGTCAAAGCCGCCCTCCGGGCCGATGAAAATTGCAATGCTTTCAGGCGTCTTATCCTTGCTGAAATCGGCAAGGATTTTTTTAATCGGTTCGCCGCCGCCCTCATAAAACAGGATTTTCAAATCAGCGCCGCAGGAGGCTGCCGCCTCTTTCAGCGTAATCATTTTATTAACGCGCGGCACAATGCCCCTGCCGCTCTGCTGCGCTGCTTCAAGCGCAATTTTATTGTATCTTGCGTTTTTCTTTGCCGCTTGCTTTTCATCGGGGCGGCTGATGCTTCTTTTTGTCAGCGTGGGGGTGATTTCAAAAACGCCAAGCTCAACGCATTTCTGGATGATATCCTCCGCCTTGTCGCCCTTCGGCACGCCCTGATAAAGCGAAACCTTAACGCTCGGCTCGCTGTCTGATGCCTGCTGATAGCAAACCTCAAGCGAAACGCTCTCCTTGCTTATGCCCGCAATTCGGCAGCCGTAATCAATTCCCTTGCCGTCGCAAACGGTTATCATATCGCCCACGTTCATCCGCAGGCTTTTTGCAAGATGGCGGCTCTGCTCCTCGTCAAGCACAAGCGCATCGCCGTCAACGATTTCAACAAATAATTTTTTCATTTTTAGTCCTTTATTTTAACATTTACAGATTGTTTCTCGCCCAATGGAAAAGATATTGCTGGGCGATGCCCTCGTAACCTTTAAAGCATTCGGGCAAGCCTTTCGGATAATATTCAAGCACGCGCTTCATCCAAACATCAACGGGGAAGCACTCAACGAACTGAAAGCCGAAAAGCAGCGCGCAGTTTGCAACCTTTATGCCAACGCCGTAGATATCAAGCAGCGCCGCCTTTGCCTCCTCAAGCGGCATTGCCTTGATTGCCGCCAAATCAAGCCTGCCCGCCGCAACGTCATCGGCAAGGCGCTTGATGTATTTTGCTCTGTATCCCGCGCCGATTGCTTCCAAATCCGCAACCTCAAGCTCGCTCAGCCGCTCTGCACTCGGAAAGCTGAAGGCGCCCGGCGCAAGCTCCTCACCGTAAGCCATGCAAAGCCTTTTGATTATGCCCTTGATGCGCTTGATGTTGTTTTGCTGGCTTATAACAAAGGAAACCAGCGCCTCCCACGGGTCCTGATTCAAAATGCGGATTCCGTAATATTCATCAATGGTCTGCGCCACAAGGGGGTCCTTTTTCAGCCGCTCGCAGATGGCGGCGTAATCCCTGTCCAAATCAAAATAACTGCGCCAAACGGCGTCAAAATCCGCGCGGCTTGTGTTTTTAAGAATAAAATCGCCGTTTTCCTCTTTAATATTCAGAAATTTTGAAAAGGCAACGCCGCTCCAGGAGCCGTCCTCCTGCTCCTCCCGGCGAAACGCCTCTCCGCNNTCCCAGCGAAAGGCCTCGCCGCAGTCCAGCGTCAGCGGAAGGCTCAGACACTTAACGCCCTTCAGAATAAGATCCGAATTTCTCTCTTCAATTATCATTATCTGTATAATTTCCCCTTTGATTTTCTGAAAAAAATTATAACATATTATCTGTCAATAGGGAATATTAAAAATAGCAATTTCACTAAAAATTTTTGTAACAATTTGTAACTTTACAAATTGTTGAAAACTCTGTGTAAATCATTGAAAACTTTTTGCCAACGCTTGAAAATTCAGTTTTCAACATCTGATTTTGCACTGTTTAAGCGGTTTTTAAACAAACTTTTTAACATTTTTAACATAGTTTTCAACATTTTGAAGCTGTAAAATTCAATATACTTTTTGTTATTGAGAACCGCTGTCAAGCAATTTTTTATTGCAATTTTAACCAAAAATGCGAATTGAAAAAATTGAATATTTATGTGCAAAGCTTCAAACACTATTTGTATAATCTGAAAAATTTTTCAAGCTGTTTTTGAGAGGAAAATGAAAAATGCTTAAAGGTGTTAACAGGCAGGTTTTAGAAGTTACGGGAACGGAAAATCCTTATTTTGAGAAAATCATCTTCTTTGTTAAGCCGGAATTTGCTAACGAAGATCACGCAAAACTGAAAACCCAGGCAGAGCTGGTTGCAAAAAAGGCCAAAAAGCCGCCGCGCTCGCGCAAAACCAGGCGCGAGCTTCGCTCCCTGGCGGTGCAGGCGGCGGTTTGCCTTGGCGCCGGCGCGGTTATAACATGGATTATTAATTATATTGCATAGGGGTTGAGTGAATGACGGTTTACAAGGCATTTCGCAATTTTTATATCTTTTTGATTTCGCTTGCAATTCTGCTTGGCGCGGCGGCGGGCGGCACGGCGGCCTATATGCTTACGTCAAAGCAGGAGCAGGCGGAATATGCGCTTTCAAAATACGGCTCAACGGGCAGCGAGGTTCGCCAAATCCAGACGAAGCTGAAAAGCCTTGGCTATTATAACGGCAGCGTTGACGGGATTTACGGCACGCAAACGCAAAACGCAGTGCGCAGCTTTCAGCGCAGCGTGGGCATAACCGTTGATGGCATTGCCGGCCCGCAAACCCTGCTTTATATGGGGCTTGGCGGCGGCTCCTCGGGCGGATATTCAAGCAGCGATGTTCAGCTGATTGCCCGCGTTATTTCCGCCGAGGCTCGCGGCGAGAGCTACACCGGGCAGGTTGCCGTCGGCGCAGTTATTCTTAACAGAGTTGCCCATCCCTCGTTTCCGGACACGGTCAGCGGCGTGGTTTATCAAAGCGGCGCCTTTTCCTGTGTTTATGACAGCAATTGGTATGCCTCGGTGACGGATACGGCAAAGAGAGCCGCGCAGGATGCGGTTAACGGATGGGATCCCACGGGCGGCGCTATTTATTATTATAATCCTTCAAAAACCAGCAGCTCCTGGATGCGCTCCCGCCCGGTTACAACGGTTATCGGCAATCACGTGTTCTGCAAATAGAATATTGTTAGCTAATATCCCCTCAAAAGAGGGGATTGTTTTTGTTTAATCTATTGACTTTCTATTGTGTGTACGGTATAATGTACATATAATGACAAAGGGGTGATATTATAATGACTAACACAAATATAACTAATTTTAGAAATAATTGCTTTGATTATATCAATCAGGCTGTTTTGTACAATGATATTGTAAATGTAAATACTAAAAACGGAAACGCCGTTATTATGAGTGAGGAAGACTATAACGGACTTATGGAAACTCTTTATTTGTCAACAGACTCTAAAGTTAAAGCCGATATATTGGAGGGAAAAAACTCTTCAATTGCAGATTGTGTTGACGAAAGCGAGATTGATTGGTAATGTATAAAGTTGTGTTTACTAAATCGGCGGTTAAAAACATTCCTAATCTTAAAGCTGCTAAATTGGAAAATAAAGCAAAGGCGCTGATTGATGTAATCAGAGAAAACCCTTTCCAAAATCCTCCGCCTTATGAAAAGCTGGTTGGCAATATGAGCGGTTTATATTCTCGCAGAATTAATATTCAACACAGGCTTGTATATCAAGTTTATGAAGATGAAAAAACAATAAAAATTGTTAGCGTTTGGTCGCATTATGATGATTAAATATTAAGCCTTTACTTCGCGTAAGGGCTTAATATTTTGCTTTTGAGTATGCAGTCTAAAGCAAAGCGAAATTTTCATATGCTATAAAATATAACAGCATTTTATTTTTTCTTGATAATAATTCCTCATTAATTTATAATGGGTTTATCAGGGGGGATTTTTATGAAAAAAATAATTTCCGTTGTTCTTGCCGCGCTTATGGCTTTTTGCGTTATGCCAATAACTTCGCTTGCGGGCAACAGTGAAAAAGCGGTTTATAAATTTGTTGAAACCGTAACGATTTTCGGCGTTATTTATGATGACGGCACAGGTGAGGCATATTATTTTAACGGAGAGGAAGAGCCTTATATTGTTAACGCCAACGAGGTTGGCGCCGGCTATGACTGCACTAATATGCTTCTCTGCCCCACAGCACAGGCAGCCACAAAAAGCATTGAGGACTGGGCTGACGAGCTTGGTGTAAGCAAAAGCGAAAGAAGCATGACAACGCAGCTTAAATATCCGCCGTATCCTTATTTCACCAGAAGCACAGCTCCGGATCAAACCTATACTGAGATTAGCGATGCAAAGGACGGCGAGCTGATAACCCGCTATGCCTCTTCAGAGATTATCTTTGAGGGGCACATATATACAGCGCCGGAGCCTGCCGTTGAGGACGGATGGAACAAAATTGACGGCAAATGGTATTTTTATAAAGATAATGTTGCCCAAACCGGCTGGGTGAAAGACGGCGGCAAGTGGTATTTCATGAATTCTGACGGCGTTATGCAAACCGGTTGGGTTAAGGCCGGCAATGCTTGGTATTATATGAACAGCAACGGCGCAATGCAGACGGGTTGGCAGAAAATAGGCGGTGCTTGGTATTACTTTAAATCAGGCGGCGCTATGGCAACCGGCTGGCAAAAGGTCGGTTCCTCATGGTATTATTTCCTTTCCGGCGGCGCAATGAAAACGGGCTGGCAAAAGGTTGGCTCCGCCTGGTATTATCTCCAAAGCAGCGGCGCCATGAAAACAGGCTGGCTCAAGGACGGCGGTAAGTGGTATTACCTTGAAGCTTCAGGCGCAATGCTTGCGAACACCTCAAGGAAAATCGGCAGCAAAACCTACAAGTTTAACAGCAGCGGCCAATGCACAAATCCGTAATTAAATAACCAAAAGGCGTTCCTTGGGAGAACCTTCGTAAAGAAGGTTCTCCCAATTAAATTAATCCTTGCGGATTAGTGAAATATTCCTTTGGAATATGAAATTGCTCCGCAATGAAATACTCCTACGTCGTATGTGGATTGATTTTATTTCATATTGAGCACAGCGAGATATTTCACAATTTGC
>DCTO01000021.1:52191-54741 GCA_002329285.1 Ruminococcaceae bacterium UBA1438 | reverse complement strand
ACGCTTCAGGTGCTTGATTACGCAATACTTGTTATTAGCGGTACGGACGGCGTTCAGAGCCACACACAAACCCTCTGGAAGCTTCTTCAAAAATATCGCGTCCCAACCTTTATATTTGTGAATAAAACTGATTTGCCGGGCGTTAGCCGAAAGGATATTATTAACAATATCAGGACAAGGCTTTGTGAAAGCTGTGTTGATTTCAGCAATGAAGGCACCGCTGATTTTTATGAAAGCATCGCTGTTTGTGATGAAGCTCTGCTTAATCAGTACTATGATACCGAAAAGATAAAAAATGAAGACATTAAAACGGCAATCAAAAAAAGATTGATTTTCCCTTGCTTTTTTGGCTCTGCACTCAAGCTGGAAGGTGTTGAGCAGTTTTTAGGCTCGCTTGATTCTTTCACCGTTATGCCTGATTATCCAATCGATTTCGGTGCAAAGGTTTTTAAAATCTCCGAAGATAATCAGGGCAACAGGTTAACCCATATGAAGATAACCGGCGGCGCTCTGCGTGTTAAAGAGGCGCTTGCCGGCAAAGGCAATTTGGAGAAAGAAAAGGTTAATCAGATTCGCATATATTCCGGAGAGCGCTTCAGTACTGCTGAAGAGGCTGTTGCCGGCACGGTATGTTCTGTAACAGGAATAACCTTTGCCCGTCCGGGCGATGGGTTGGGAATTGAAAAGGATTCTGCGCTTCCCGTTTTGGAGCCTGTTCTGACTTATCGGATGGAGCTTCCGCCGAACGCAGACGTTCACACCGTTCTATCAAAAATGCGAATTCTTGAAAATGAGGATCCGCAGCTTCGTGTTTTCTGGAATGAGCGCCTTGGTGAAATACAGGTTCAGCTGATGGGCGAAATTCAGCTTGAAATTCTGCAATCGCTGATTTCACAGCGCTTCGGGATTGATGTCGGCTTCGGCAGGGGCAGCATTATTTATAAGGAAACCATTTCAAACACTGTTGAGGGCGTTGGCCATTTTGAGCCTTTGCGCCATTATGCAGAGGTGCATCTGATTCTGAAGCCCGCCGAAAGAAACAGCGGCCTTGTGTTCAAAACTGAATGTAAGGAGGATTTGCTTGATAAAAACTGGCAAAGGCTGATATTAACCCATCTTTATGAAAAAACGCATCTCGGCGTGCTCACCGGGGCGCCAATAACGGATATGGAAATAATTCTCGCTTCCGGAAAGGCGCATCCCAAGCATACTGAAGGCGGAGATTTCAGGCAGGCAACTTATCGCGCCGTAAGGCAGGGCTTGCGCTGCGCTGAATCTGTTTTACTTGAGCCTGTTTATGAATTCACCCTTGAGGTGCCTTCTGAAAATATCGGCAGGGCAATGAGCGATATTCAGCGAATGCACGGCAGCTTTAATCAGCCGGAGCAGATTGGCGAAGCTTCTGTTATAACTGGCACTTGCCCCGTTGCAACTATGTGCGATTATACGAGTGAGCTTTTGCAGTACACACGCGGCACGGGAAGGCTTTCCTGCACCCTGAAAGGCTATGAGCCCTGCCACAATGCGAATGAGGTTATTGAGAGCATTGCTTATAACTGCGATGCTGATACGGAGAATACCTGCGATTCCGTTTTTTGTTCGCACGGTGCGGGCTATAATGTTAAGTGGAATGAGGTTAAAAGCCATATGCATCTGCCAAGCGCGCTTTCATCTGAAAGAGAAAAAGCCTCGCTCGGTAATCGAGAAAGCTATTTTTCCGGTATCAGTCAGCAAAAAAACATTTTTGCCCTTGACAAGGAGCTTATGCAGATTTTTGAGCAAACCTACGGTACGGTTAAAAAGCGCAGCGTTTCCGAAAGCAGAAGCAGATATATTCCGCCGAAAAGCAGCGGCGAAAAATATAAGAGAAGCGGAGTAACTCAATATGAAAAGCCGGATTATCTTTTGATTGACGGCTATAACGTAATCTTTTCCTGGGAAAGTCTTAAAGCGATTGCAAATGATAATATTGAATCTGCAAGGCAGGCATTGATAAACATTCTTTGCAATTATCAGGGTTATAAAAAATGTGAGCTCATTCTTGTGTTTGATGCGTATAAGGTTAAGGGTAATCCAGGTGAGGTTGAACGGCTGAATAATATTAATATTGTTTACACAAAAGAGGCTGAAACTGCGGATATGTATATTGAAAAAGTTACCCATAAGCTGGCAAAAAACCATCTTGTCAGGGTTGTAACCTCTGATGGATTAGAGCAACTAATCATTCTCGGCAACGGCGCTTTCCGCGTTTCCTCCCGTGAATTTGAGCAGGAGGTTTTGGCAGTTGAAGAGGAAATCAGGAGAATTATTGCAGAGAATGTGTAATTCCGCTTGATATTGTCAGTAACTTGAATTATAATTATAGCAGTAAATAAACTGCGGAGGGTTTGATATGAGTAAATGGTCTTCAATAAAAAAAGGCGCTGTTGCTGCGCTTTGCCTTGCCGGCATTGCAGGCGCAGCATATGGAGTAAAAAAAGCTGTCTGGTATCATAATTACTGCAAACTGATTCCTTATGAGGTTAAGTCTGTTAAGGATTCCGATTTAAC
>DCTO01000021.1:1827-52153 GCA_002329285.1 Ruminococcaceae bacterium UBA1438 | reverse complement strand
CTCCCCGCATATGAGGAGGCAGGAAAAGCGGGCTATTGGGGCGCAGAGTGCGATATTTACAGAACTCTTGACGGCACTTGGGTGCTTCATCATGATCCGATAACTTATCGCATGATGGATGGAATGCGTGTTCTTGAGCTTTCAACCCTGGATCAGCTAAATAAGCTTAATTATGACAATGGCCATAATGTTGATAATTATCCTGATCTTAAAATCTGCACGCTTGAAGAATTCTTTGCAACCTGCGCAAAATATAACATGCATGCGGTTGTTGAGATTAAGTATAACCGCAACCGCTCTCATTATGATGAGATTATCGCACTTCAGGAGCAGTATGGCGTTGATGCAACATATATTGCATTCTCATATGAGGATTTGCCGGATCTCAGAGCCTTAACCGATGCGCCTTTGTTCCTTCTTGTTGATGAAATCACGGATGAGGCAATTGAAAAGGCAAAAACCGTTGAAAACTGCGGCATCAGCTATAATTGTAATTTGGAGCATAACACGGGCAATGATTGCGAAATGATTAAGCGCGTTCATGCTGCCGGACTCGAAACCGCAACCTGGACCTGCGACTCGCTTGAACTTATGGAAAAACTTGTCCGTGCAGGCACAAAATACATAACCACAAACTGCATAACTTATTAATTTTTTGATTAATTAAAGGCTATCTCAATTGAGATAGCCTTTAGTTTATTCTGCTTCTTCAGTTGCGGTTTCGTTTGATTCGCGCACCTTTTCATAAATCGGTTCAAGTTTTTCCTTTGTGAGCGGATAAGCAAAGCGGTAAAGCAGATAAATCAAAGTGTATGTTACGGCGGGGATTGCTGTGCAAACCTTAAGGATTCCTTCGCTGACCCCCTCAACATAACCTGAGTTAGACATTTCCTCTGCAACATAACCAACCTTGCTTAAAAGCATTAATCCGCCGAAATCGGCAATGGTTTGGCCGAATTTTCTTGCAAAGGTGTAAACTGCATAAATTGCGCTTTCATTCTTAATTCCGGTTTTAACAAACTGATAGTCTATAACGTCTGCAACAACAGCCCAGTTTGTTATGGAAACGAAAGAATATCCGAAGCCGATTATAAACAGAACAATCATGAATATCCATGCCTGATCCGTTCTCGGTTTTATAAGATAACAGGTGGTTGCAGCAATTGCGGAAAATAATGAGCCAAAACCTGCCAGCTCTTTTTTTCCGAATTTTTTAACAAGCATCGGCGTAACGGGAATCATAAGCGCCATTGGCAGATATTGTGCAATTGAGCCCAGAACGGAAAGATGTGTGTTGCAGAAATAGTTTTTATAAAGATATTGATTAAGAGATGCAAATTGAAGCTGGCCGCTGATTAATACTCCGGTTACGGCAAGCACGATAAACGGCCTGCTTTTAAACATTCCGCCGTATGCGCTTTTGAAATCAATCTTCGGATTTTTATCAGAATGAACTCTTTCCTTCGTGCTTTTATAGCACATAAGGTAAAAGATAATTGCGCAAACCGCCATAGCAAGCGCAAAATAAAAGAATCCATTGGGATTTGCAATGTCGATTTCTTCTCCGTTTTTATCTGTTCCCTTTGTGTAAATTATATATGGTGCAAGCAGGAGGGGAGCCGCACCGCCGATTCCGCCGCCGATAGAACGGAAGGTTGAAAGCAGCGTTCTGCCCTCGGGGTCATCCGTAATCACGGAAGCGAGCGAGCCAAAGGGAACGTTGATGCCTGTGTAAAGCATGCCAAAGGTGATGTATGTAACATATGCAAAAAGCATAATAACCCATGTTTTATCGGTGTGCCTTGTTATGTCATAAAAACAGGCAAGCTGCGCCAAAGCAACAGGAACGGCAATCCATTTCAGATAAGGCCTGTATTTTCCGTCCTTGCTCGGCGGCCTTTTTGCAACTATTGCACCCCAAAGCGGGTCATTAACCGCATCCCAAAGTCGTGTAAATAAAAACAGCCTTGCAACTCTGTCAGTATCAATTTTAAGCACATCGGTGTAAAACACCTTCAGGAAAGAGGAAACATAGGTTAAAACAAATAAATTGCCCGAATCTCCAAGCATATATCCCATTGCTTCCTTAATGCCTATTTTATTCGGGTGCTGATTTTCAGCAGCCTTTTTTTCTTTACCTTTCAATGCCAAAATAATCTCTCCTTATCATTTATTATCCTAATTTTGTTGTATGTCAGCCTTTTTCAATCAAAGTAACCGTTTCTATATGCTTCGTCATTGGAAACATATCAACGGGCTGAATTTCGGTTGCCTTAAAGCCGTTGCGGGTTAAGTATTTCAAGTCTCTTGCAAGCGTTTTCGGATTGCAGGATATGTAAACAATTTTATTTGGCTTTGCATTAGCTGCAGCTTTCAAGAATTTAACACTTGCGCCCGCTCGCGGCGGATCCATAAGAATAATGTCAAAGCGCTCACCGCTTTTTGCAGCGGCAGTAATATAATCTGCGGCGTCCGCACATTCAAAGCGGATGTTATTTGCATTATTCTGTTTTGCGTTTTTAATAGCATCCTTAACAGCTGTACTATTTATTTCAATGCCGACAGCTTCCTTTGCTTTATCAGCCGCAATAATCCCGATTGTGCCTGTTCCGCAGTAAGCGTCAAAGATTCGCTCGTTGCCTTTAAGCGCCGCAAATTCTATGGCTTTGCCGTNNAACCTCTGTCTGAACCGGATTTATTTGATAAAAGGATTCGGGCGATATTCTGAATTTCTTGCCGCAAAGCTCATCCTCAATATAACCCTTGCCAAAAAGGATTTCGCTTTTTTCGCCAAGGGTCAGCACCTCGCCGTCAGGATTAATGCTTTGAATAACCGTTGTGATTTCAGGGTGTGCTTTTATGAGCGCATTGGTAAAACTCCTTTTTGAGCGTAGTGCAGGGGAGGCTGTGATAATCACAACCATATACTGATCCGTTTTAAAGCCCTTGCGAACAAGTATATGCCTCAAAAAGCCGGCGCCGGTTTCAAGATCATAGGGCCTCAGCTTAAAGGAATCCGCAAGCTTGCAGACTGTTGCAATGATTTCATCGGATTTTCTGTCCTCCAAAAGGCAGTAATCAATCGGCATTATTCTGCCGGAATTGCCCTGATAAATTCCTGAAACGGTTTTCTTTTTCTTCCTGTCCCAATAAAAAACTGCGCTTGCCTTGTTTCGGTAATGATAAGGGCTTTGAGCTTTTATTATTTTATTAACCCGGCAGAATTCGGAAAGCNNCTTCTGCTTATATTCGAGCTGCTGCTCATATTCAAGATTAGGCAGCTGGCATCCGCCGCATCTTTTAAAATTTCTGCATTTCTCCATGGCTTTCGTCTCCGAAAATTTCTTTTTATATTATATCAGCATTAAACTGTTTTTTCAACCGATTACATTTGACAGTATACATTTTTTGTATTATTATAATTATATTAATTTTAATTTTTGAAATAATAAAATAAAAAGGCAAAAGAGGCAAGGTTATGAGTTACACTTTATCAGCTGAAAAGTTTATCCGTGATATTAATTGCACAGCAAGGGTTTTCACACATGATAAAACCGGTGCAAGGGTTGTTGTTATGCCTGCGGAGGATAATAATAAGGCAATTTCTATTGCTTTTTCAACCCCTGCGGAAAATGACAAGGGGATACCGCATATTATTGAGCATTCCGTTTTGTGCGGATCTGATAAATATCCGCTCAAGGACCCGTTTGTTCAGCTGATGAAGGGCTCGATGTACAGCTTTCTTAATGCTATGACTTCAAGCGATTTCACGGTTTATCCCGTTGCAAGCACTAATGATAAGGATTTTCAGAATCTCTGTGATGTTTATCTTGATGCCGTGTTTAACCCGCTTCTCCCCTCAAAAAAAGAGATATTTCTGCAAGAGGGAAAGCATTTTGAGGTTAATGCAGAAAGCAAGGAAATTCTTGGCTTTAACGGCGTTGTTTATAATGAGATGAGGGGCATGGAGGGCTCTGCTGATTTCCATGTTATGAACGGCTCAATGAAAGCCCTGTTCAAGAACACGCCTTATCAGTATGAATCAGGCGGGCTTCCGCTGGCGATTGCAGACCTTGAATATGATGAGCTTTGTGATTATTACCACAGGCATTATAACGCCTCAAACAGCGTGATTTTCCTTTACGGAGATATTGATGAAGAAAAGCTGCTTTCATATATTGATGATGAATATCTTTCAAAATATGAAAGAACACAGATGTATCACATTGATGAAATCGGCTGCGATTCCTTTGTTGAAGATATGTCCGTCCCATATCCTGCAGATGCTGAGAATGCTGAAAAGGGCTTTTATTATTCTTACAGCTTTGCTATCCACGAAAAGCATAATCCGCTGATGTGCTTAACTCTGCGCGTGATGGACAGGATTCTTTGCTCTGCGCAGGGCGCATATATTAAAGAGGCGCTTCAGAAAGAGGGAATAGGTGAGGATTTTTATTCCATCGCAGAGGAAATGACGCTTTGCCCATTCATAAGCTTCATTGCGCCGTATTGCAGGGAAAGTGAAAAGGATGCCTTTAAATCCGTTGTTGATAGGGTGCTTTCAGAGCTCGCCGAAAACGGCATTGATAAGGAACGCCTAAATTCCGCCATCAGAATGCTTGAATTCCAGGAGAAGGAGATTTCCGAAGGCTGGCTTCCCAAGGGCATTGATCTCGGAATGCAGATTCTTCCCAAGTTTCTTTATGATGAGGAAAATCCTCTTGAAATGCTTGAGTTTTTTGATGCGATTGATGAGCTTAAGGAGCTTGCAAAAACAGATTATTTTGAGCAGTTTATTAAAAAGCATTTTATTAAAAATAAACACAAATCCTTTGTTACCGCTTATCCGGATGCAGAATTTGCCAAGAAAGAGGAAAAGCTTCTTAATGAAAAATGCGCTGTTAATTCAAAGCAGTTTACCTTTAATGAGCTGCAGCAGGATTTTGAAAGCCTGAATGCTTATCGCAATTCGCAGGACACAAAAGAGCAGGCGGAAAAAATCCCGATTCTTGAAAGGTCTGATTTATCCTCTGCTCCAAACAGAAAGGAAAGCGAAAGGCATAAGGTATGCGGCAGAGAGCTTCGCTTTTTCAATAAAAACACTAATTCCATCGCATATATTGAATTTCTTTTTGATTTACGCACGCTTAAGCCGGAGCTTTTGCCTTACACCCGCATTTTTACTGAGCTTTTCGGCAATATGAACACTGAAAAGCACAGCTATTCAGAGTTTTCAAGCCTTATTGATAATTACACCGGCGGTATTTTCCACAATATTATGCTGACCGATGCGGTTAAAAACGGCGGCGAGCTTGTGCCTTATCTCAATTGGCACAGCCGCTTCCTTTATGAAAATGCTGAAAAGGCGCTTGAAATAAACAAGGAAATCCTTCTTGAAACCGATTATTCTGACACGGCACATATGTCTGATTTACTGCTTCAACTCAAATCCTCAATGACAAGGGATTTGCTTGAGGCGTCTCACAGAGCTGCAAAAGCAATCGGCCTTTCAAAGTATTCTGCCCTTTATGCCTGGGATGAGCAACTCCAGGGCTATGGCTTTTATAAATTCCTTTGTTCACTTCTTTCTGATTTTGAAAATCAGAAGGAAAAGATTGTTGATGCTATGAAAGAGATTAATAATGCGCTTCTTAATCCCAATGCGTGGATGATTTCATATATCGGCGGTGAGGAATTCCTTAATGGCGCAAAGGATTATTCAGTGCGTTTCCTTACTCTTATGGATAATACCGCTGATTTGGAATATAATAACGCGGTTGAGCTTTCCGATAAAAACAGCCTTGCGCTTTATTCTTCCTCACAGGTGCAGTATGCTGCGCTTTGCGGTGAGCTTCCGGATGAGGCAAGGGATAAAAGGGGCTATTTGCTCGTGCTTCAGCATCTTTTAAGCACCGATTATCTGTGGCAGAACATCCGTGTGCTCGGCGGTGCATACGGCTGCATGCTCAGCTTTGATATTAACGGCACGGCATCAATGGTTTCTTACCGTGATCCAAATCTTGACGAAACGCTCGATTGCTTTAAAAACGTTGTGTCTTATATTAACTCGCTCACACTTGATGAAAGAGAGCTTCGCCAGTTTATTATCGGCGCTATGAATAAGCTGGACACCCCAAGGTCGCCATATATGGATGCTCATGCCTCGCTGCAGGCAGAGCTTTTTGGGATATCGATTGAGAAAACAGTTAAAACAAGAGAGCAGATTATCAGTGCAACTCTTGATGATATCAAGGCGCTTGCACCGATAATTCAACAGTTTATTGATAATGCAACAGAGGTTGTTATCGGCAATGAACAAACTATCAAATCATCAAAAATTAAATTTGATGAGATAAAAGCACTTATTTAACGAGGTTTTCATATGAAAAAAGCTTTATCAGTTCTTATATGTGTTTTAATTGCAATTGGTTTCAGCTTCCCGGCGGGAACAGCTTTTGCTTCGGATTCGGATGTTTTTGATTTTGATTCAAAGGCAGCGCCGTATGAGGATTATTTTATTCCGATTGTAGTTAACGGAAGCTCGGTTACTCAGCAAAGCGAGAAAATAAGCACCGTTTATGACGGCGATGAGCTGCTTGTTGATGTCAGCGCATTTGACGGCGCAGACCTTGATGTCAGTATTTCTGACGGCAGTGCGGTTATCACAAGCGAGGAAAACGAAATAACCCTTGTTGACGATGCTGACGTTGCGATTATTAATGACGGCAGGGAAACGCTTTCGGCAGACGTTTCATTCGATGACGGCATTGTTTATGCACCGATTGATGACGTTTCCGCGCTTTGCGGAATTGAATCTGCTCAGCAGGAAGGTGCAACGGTTTATTATAAGCCTTTTCAGTCAAAACGTCTTATTGTTGAGGCTGAAGGAAAAATTAAAAATGTTGGCGAAATTGACAGGCAGGTAACGGCAGAAGGCGTTATTCTTCTTGATTTTGAAACCCAGGCTGCCGCGGCAGAGGCTTGTGAAAAGCTTTCTGAAAACAAAAATGTTAAATCCGTTTCCGGTGAGAATGTTTATTATGCCACTGCGCTCTCTGCATCTGATTTTCCGCTTGGTGAAAATCTTTCATGGGGTGCGGATTACATAGGCTCGCCGTATGTTGTTGATTATGCAAAAACAAACGGCAGCAGCGAAACCATAACCGTCGGTATTGTTGACACCGGCGTTGATTCTGATCATCCCTTCCTTGTTGATCGCCTAAGCGACAAGCTTCCTGCAAATATTGAGGACGCTAACGGCCACGGCACACATTGCGCGGGCATTATTGCAGATAATACACCGGAAAATGTTAAGCTTCTTCCGGTAAAGGGCCTTCCGAATTCAAACGGTTCCGGTTCTGATTCTGACATTGCCTCTGCAATTAACTATGCCGTTTCAAAGGGTGCTGATATTATAAGTATGAGCCTTGGCGGATTCAGTTTTTCTGCAACGGCAGTGTTTAAAAATGCAATTAAGAATGCTTATGATGCGGGCTGCGTTATTGTTGTTGCTGCGGGTAATGAAGCCGTTAATGCCAGCACTTGTTATCCTGCCTCGTCACCATATTGCATAACAGTCGGTGCGGTGGATAAATACGGCGTTCCTGCTTATTTTTCAAATTACGGCCCTGCCGTTAATATCTCGGCTCCCGGCGTTTCAATTAATTCCAGCTATCTTAACGGCGAATACGCTCTTGCAAGCGGCACCTCTATGGCGACTCCGTTTGTTGCTGCTGCATGTGCAACCGATTTTGTAATTAACGGTAAATCAGATTACAGGGAGATGCTTTCAAGGCTATTTAACGGAGCAACTCCTTTCAGCCCTTATGATAATTCTTTAAAATATACTTATGGAGAAGGTATCGTTTCATATTACGGCCTGATTGAAAAGGAAAAAGCAAGCCCCGTTATCTTCTCTGTTGCCTCCGGCAGCTTTGATAAGCCCTTCGCTGTTTCTCTTTCAAGCGAAACAGAAGACGCAAAGATATATTACACTCTGGATACAGTGGATAGCACTATGCAGTCCGTGCCCGGTCCGTCAAACGGAACTCTTTATACAGAGCCGATTATAATTAATTCCGCAACGGCAATCAGGGCGGCTGCTTATTCAGACAATCTTCTCAAATCCATAACAACAAAGGCTGTTTATGACTTTAATGATTATGATAAAGAGGAAAACTATATTGTTGATGAAAACGGCTGCTTGCTTGAATATAAGGGCGATCTGAAAATTCTTTCCGTTCCTGAATATGTTAACGGAATAAAGGTAATAAGCGTCGGCGATTCTGCATTTGAAGGCTCTGATTTGGTTTCAGTAACCCTTCCGTCATCAGTAACACATATCGGTGAAAACGCATTCAAGCTTTGCAAGCAGCTTGAAAGAGTTGTTGCAAAGGGCGTTACAGAACTATCTGATTATTGCTTTTACTGGAATTTCAAGCTTTCTTCCGTTCAAACAGGAGAGTTGAAATCAGTTGGCGATTATTGCTTTGCTCATTGCTTTAAGTTAACTGAAAATGAGATTGATTTATCCCATCTTGAAAGTTGCGGTGAATATGCGTTCAATATGGTGCAGTTCAGCTCGCTTGAGCTTCCTGCAATGAAAAGCATCGGCGAATATGCTTTCTGTGAATGTAACGGCCTTATAACGGTTTATATTCCTAATATTATTTCTGTTGGCGGCTGTGCTTTCCATTCCTGCTCTAAGCTTGAAAGCGTAAAGCTTGATAATGCGCTTGAACTTCAGGGCGGCGTGTTCGCATTTTGCGAAAGCTTAAAAACCGTAAATGCTGAGAAGCTTCAGATAATAGGTGATGATGCATCTAGTCATTGCGTTAGCTTAACTGATATTAACTTGCCTAATGCTGTTATAATCGGTATGCAGGCATTCAGGAAAACAGGCTTTGAAACAATATCATTGCCTTCTGCTCGTCAGTTTGATTATGGCGTATTTATGGAATGCGAATCATTAACCGATGTTATTATGCCCCCTCAAAGCTATATTCCCGCGATGATGTTCCAGGGCTGCACATCGCTTGAATGCGTTCCCGAAAGCTTTTTAGATGCAAAAGAGGTTGGCTATCATGCCTTTAAGGATTGCACGGCCTTATCAAATATAATTCTTGATAATGCCGAATATATCCGTTATGAAGCTTTTGACGGCTGTTCCTCACTCTCAAATCTTTCTCTTAACAATGCAATCAGAGTTGAAAATCAAAATTTCAGCTCCGAAAGCTTCACTACGCTTAATATACCCAAAGCGGAGTATATCGGAATAATATCGTCTGAATACTTAACGGAGATTAATGCTCCTGCTGCATGGTTTATTGCCGATACCTCATCTTGTAATGCGCTTGAAAGCATTAATGCGCCAAATCTTTTAGAAAATATTGATAATCCTTATGCCGATACGGATATAACAGCTGACGGAAAAACTGTTATTAAGGCTGATAATGTTACTGTTAATCAGGCCTATTATAACCCGTTTGAGGAGAGAACGGTTCCCGAATTCAGTGTTGCTATTAATGGCTCTGAATTAATACAGGGGCAGGATTATTCAATAAGCTTTGCAAATAATATAGCAAGCGGAAATGCTTATTATCTTATTCAGGGAACAGGCAATTATGCCGGCATTGTTTATGGAAGCTTTAAGATTAATAACTATAATATAAATAATCTTTCAATTGATAAAATTGAATCTCAGAAATTTAACGGAACAATGCTTCTGCCGCAAGTAACCCTTTCCGATAATAACGGCAATGTATTAACAGAAGGCTTTTATCTTAGCTATTCGGATAATATTTATGCAGGAGAGGGGAGTGTAACCATCAGCGGAATGATCAGAAACGGATACACAACCGATATAACATCAATTATCGGTCAAACCTCCGGCACCTTCAGAATAGTTGCTGATGCTGATGATGTTTCAGCTTCGCTTGAGTCTGATGAGTATTCCTTCACCGGCAGCAGCATTCGTCCAAAGCCAATTGTGAGCCTCAATGATGTTCTTTTAACAAAAAACACAGAATATACTCTTGATTATGGCGAAAATATAGACATAGGCAAAGGACTCATAACTATTAATTTCATTGGCGATTATTTCAGCGGCTGCAAGAGCATTGANNTTTGAAATCGTTCCTGCTTTGCTTGATGCCTCTGCGTTTTCTCTTAGCGCGCCGGCATATAATTATACAGGTGAGGAAATTACGCCTGAAGTTATTTCTTCAAAATATATTCTCGGAACAGATTATTCAGTTGAATATGAGGATAATATCGATTTCGGCACCGGAGTTGCGGTAATCACAGGTCTGAATAATTACTGTGGAACGGTTCGCCTGTATTTTGATATTTCTCTTGTTAACACCTGGTTTAAGCTCGGCGGTGATTGGTATTATTTCGGTTCGGATGGCAGAACCGCAATCGGCTGGCTGAAGCTTGAAGGAAAATGGTATTATTTTGATCCAAACGGAATTATGCAGATAGGCAGGCAAAAGATAGGCAACACTTGGTATCTGTTCTCCTCAACGGGAGTAATGCTCACAGGCTGGCAAAAAACGGACGGTAAGTGGTATTATTACGCTTCAAGCGGCGCTATGCAAACCGGTTGGGCTAAGCTCGGCGGTAAATGGTATTTCTTTAATTCAAACGGAATTATGCAATCCGGCTGGGTTAAGGATAGCGGCAAGTGGTATTATATGAATTCCTCAGGCGCTATGCAGGTCGGTTGGCAGAAAATAAGCGGCGGCTGGTATTATTTTAAAAGCAGCGGCGCTATGCAAACCGGTTGGCTTAAGCTTAGCGGCAAGTGGTATTATTTTAATTCAAGCGGTGCTATGGTCACCGGAAAGCAGAAAATTAACGGAAAGAGATACACCTTTAACTCCTCAGGAGTTTGGATAGGGTAAAAAAATAACGGATGCTTATGCATCCGTTATTTTTTATGTAATTATTTCCATTTCTGAATTATACTTGGATCGGCAAAGATTTCATCCAGCCTTCTGAAGAAGGGAAGGCAGTCGCCGTAATCAAGTGAGCGGTGGTCAATTGCAACGGTTATCGGCATTATGGTTCTAACCTCGATTTTTTCATTGCCGTTTTCGTCAGTAACAACTGTCGGCCGCTTCTGTGCCGCGTTTATTGCAAAGGCGGTTGTCTGAGGCGGAATAATCTCAAGCAGCATGCAAAGGCCCTTTTGCTCTCTGTAAACTGAGCCGAGATTTGAAATCGTTGTTGTGCCTTGCTCAATATCGTGCTTTGTTAATCTGTCCTCAACAGGGATTGAATAATACTTCTTTTTAGCATCGCCGCTAAGCGTTTTAACCATGTGCTTGCCCGGCATTTTGGAGCCGTAAAGCCTGGTTATAGTCTGCTTGATTTTACCCTTCCTTAGGCCGGTTAAGGTATTATCAAGCGAAACCTCATACATAACCTCGTTCATATCGGAGTTATTTGCTCGGCGGATAGTGTCGTTAATTGCAGCAGTCATTTCGGTAAGACTTTTATCCTGCATGCTGTGCATATTTACAGTCATCATTTCGCCGGATTTCAGAATCATCGGCATTGAAATATCAATATTGTCATGATAATGAAGCGTGCCTCTAACCATATGCCTTCTGAAATTCAATGTGCAGTTCATCTTCGGCGCAGCCTTTAAGCCTTCGCAAATAACCTTCATCATAACCGTGTTGATGGAAATTCTTTGGCTCTTGTCTGTTACGCCCTCATTAAGCTTTTTGCATTCAACAAGGAAATCAGTAACGTCCGGCTCGTAGCTCATTGTTGCGTGGGGGATTTCCTCCCAGCTTTGGCTTGTCATATTAGAAACGATTTTTCTTGCAATGCCAAAGCGCTCTTTTTTGAATATTGCCATTTTTTACCCCTTTCGTAAAAAATTTATTTCTTGATTAATAATTATACCATGTTTTTTGCATATATGCAATAATGTTTTAAAAAGGCTTCTGGTTAAAGCGCTTTTCATAAGCCTCTGCAAGCGCATCTCTGAAATTGGGATGAGCAATGCCGATAAGCGCCTTTGCTCTTTCTTTAAGTGATAAGCCTTTCAGCCGTGCAATACCGTATTCGGTAACTATATAATCAACATCGTTTCTTGAGGTGGTGATGGCAGCACCTTCATCGATTACGGCAACGATTTTTGAAATTGTGCCGCCCTTTGCGGAGGA
The DNA here is from genome assembly GCA_002329285.1 of Ruminococcaceae bacterium UBA1438. GTDB lineage: Bacteria > Bacillota > Clostridia > Oscillospirales > Acutalibacteraceae > Eubacterium_R. The sequence goes on along the minus strand of DCTO01000021.1, from coordinate 39,974 downwards.
GGGCATTGCAATGATTGACCTTCCGCCTTTACTTAACGCAGCTCCGCGCACAAAATCAACTTGCCCGCCAACGCCGGATATTTGAGTGTATCCAACACTGTCAGAAACAACCTGCCCCATCAAGTCAACCTGAACGCAGGAATTAACAGAAACAAAATTATCAATTTTTGAAACAGTTAATGGGTGATTGACAATTTCGATCGGATTAACCTCAAACAAAGGGTTGCTATCAATAAAATCAAACAGCATTTTTGTGCCAAAACAAAAGCTAACAACGGTCTTGCCCTTATCAATATTCTTTTGTGAATTATTGATAACGCCGCTTTCTATAAGCTCAATTACGCCGTCACCCACCATTTCGGAGTGTAGGCCTAAATCCTTCTTATGACCAAGCTCTGCACAAATTGCGTTAGGGATCCCGCCGATTCCGAGTTGAATGCAATCGCCGTCATTAATTAGTGATGCGCAGTTTTTGCCGATTGCCATTTCAATATCCGTCAGTGGGATTGAAGGCACCTCCGGCAATTCCTCGTCAATCTCAACAAGGTGAGTAAATTCGCTTATATGTTTGATTGCTCCGCCAAGCGTTCTCGGCACGTGTTTATTTACCTGTGCAATTTTGATTTCACAATAGTCAATAGTGCTTGCTATGTAATCAACGTTTGCTCCAAGGGAAACGTATCCGTTTTCATCGGGAGGGCACACTGAGCAGATAGATACTCTGGGCTTAATTATGTCGCGTATTACCTCAGGCATTTCATAGAAAAAGCAAGGCGTGTAATCAGCGTAACCCAAAGCAATTGCCTTCCTGTTTGATGAAGAAGCAAATAAGCTGTTATATTTAAAATGTCCCTTAAATTTTTCATTTGCAAACGGCGTCTCGCCGCAAACAATCATTTGGTAGAATTCAACGCCGTGAAAATTCTCATAGTTATTAACAATAGCTCGTTCAATTCCTCGCGGTTCGCAGCAACCCATATCAAGAATAACAGTGTCGCCGTTTTTAATATTGCTGATTGCTTCCTCCGCGCTCACGCAAAGCTTGTTGTAAAGTTCTCGGTTTTTGTTATTCATAAAAATTCTCCATTTCTTTGAATAATGGGGATTAATAGTTAACCTTTAAGCCTTCCACAGCTTCGGCAACCTTCAGCATAATTGCGCATTCAATTCTCTTTCTGTGAAGCTCGCACCCAAATTCATAAACGCCGTTAACACTGCCGGTGGTGTGATAAGCGTTTGCTGCGCAGCCGCCGCTGCAGTAAAGCTTTGCAAAGCAATCCTTGCATTCCTTGTGAGAATAAACATTGCATTCGTTAAACTGCTCAATTATTGCTTTATTAGTTATTCCTTCCCAAATGTTGCCAAGCAGGAATTTCTCATCGCCAACAAATTGATGGCAGGGATAAAGCTCACCGCTTGGAGTAACGGCAAGATATTCGGTGCCCACTCCGCATCCTGAAACTCTTTTAACAATACAAGGCCCTGCGTCTAAATCAATCATGTAATGATAGAAGGTGAAACCGTTATTGTTTCGGTATCTCTTCAGCATTTCATCTGCAAGAAGCTGATATTGCTCCTTGAGAATGGGCAAATCCTCCTGCTTTAACGCATATGGTTCATCAGGGCTACTAACAACAGGCTCAATGGAAAGCTCTTTGAATCCCAAATCTGCCATATGAATTATGTCNNAATCGGTGTTAAAATGAGTGTAAGTGCCTCTCATATAATAGTCGGCTTGGTTTCTTGCATTTGAGAATTTCTTGAATTTATCAAGAATTAAATCATAAGAGCCCTTTCCGTTGCAGGTTGTGCGCAGCCTGTCATGCGTTTCCTTTCTGCCGTCAAGTGAAAGCACAACGTTTCCCATTTCCTTGTTGCAGAAATCAATAACCTCATCATCAACAAGCATGCCGTTTGTTGTAAGCGTGAAGCGGAAATTTTTGTTGAATTCCTTTTCCTTGCTTCTACCGTATTCAACAAGCTTTTTGCAAACATCCCAGTTAAGAAGCGGCTCACCGCCGAAAAAGTCAACCTCAAGATTTCTTCTCGTGCCGCTGTTTTCAATCAGAAAATCAAGCGCCCGTTTGCCTGTTTCAAAGCTCATCAGCCCCTTTGGGCCGTCATATTCACCCTTGCCGGCAAAGCAGTATTTGCAAGCAAGATTGCAGTCGTGCGCAACGTGAAGGCAGATTGCCTTTAAAACACCTTGCCTTTTTTTAAACTGCCTTGCGGTTTCTTCAAAGGTGTCTTTAGCAAAGAGCCTTCCGTCGGCAATAAGTGCTTCAATATCCTCAAAGCAAAGCTCAATGTCTTCAGGAGTAACATCCTCGCTGTCTTTATATTTATTCAGAATATAAGCCTTAATTTCAGGCTTTTCATGGTTTTCATAACGGGTGATAATATCATAAGCAACCTCGTCAACAGAGTGAACACAGCCGCTGTTCTGGTCAATTATGATGTTATAACCGTTCATCTTATAAGCGTGTATCATATTATTTTCCGAAAAATTCAGTAAAGAAAAACGGCGGTGTGAATGCCGCCGTTGATTTCAGTAATTATTTCTTGAGCTGTTCGCATTTCTGATTTGCAACTGAGCATGAAGTCTTGCTTGCAGACTGGCAGGAGGTCTGGCATTCGCCGCAGCCGCCCTTTTTAGCTGATTCACAGAGATTGCGTGAGCTTAATGTGTTAATTCTTTTCATAGTGAAACCTCTTTCTTGTTTTTATTAACACATTTATTTTATAATATTAATTGGCTTTTGTCAATATATAATTGGGAAGTAACCCGCTGTCACTTATAATATTAACGCCGCTCTTTAATGATGCCTTTATGTATTCAAGCGCCTCGTTTGTAATAATTTCGTTTGGGGTAATAATCGGAATATCAGGCGGATAAGCAAAAATGAATTCCGCCGAAATTTTTCCTTCACTTAAATATAAATCTGCATTTTCTGTGTTTTCGCTTGTTGTGATAACAAGCGGTGAAGCAGGGCAGGGGGGCTGGGGGATTATATTTGTTTTACCCTTTGCGCTACATTTGGAATCAATTTCAAGCAAAGTGGATTTCAGAATTTCAAGCGCCTTTTCTGAATCGGCAACTGATGTCATAAGAATAACATAGCTTATGCTTGCCGCTTCAGGCTCAATATTATAATCATTGCGAAGCTTGTCTGCAAGCTCAACTCCGCTGATATCTGCTTTTGCAGTTGAAACAACAATCTTGCCTTTGTCGTCAGTGTTAAGAAGGTTAAGCTTGTTTAAAGGTAATTCGTGTATTTCTTCAACACTTGCCCGGTATTCCTCAAAAGCCTTGCTGTTATTTATAATATATTCACAGCAAATTGATGCGGAATTCATTAATACATAGCTTGGAGAGCTCGTTTCGAATATGTCAGTAAATTGCTTTATGCGTTCAATATAAGCTTTGTTATAAACGTTGATAACTGCAGTTTGCGTCAGCGCCGGCAGAGTTTTGTGAAGGCTTGAAACAACAATATCCCCCTTCGGGTAATCCGGAAAGCCACCGAGACCGAGATGAGCGCCGTGAGCCGCGTCAATAATAAGCGGCAGCCCGGTTTTAATACTGCTGATATATCCCTCATAAGTCGGGCTTGTAATAACAACCGCAGCTGCGTTGGGGTTTGCCTTTATTGCTTCGTCAACCGTATTTTGGCGAATACTTTTGTATATCCCGTGAATTTCATCATATTCAGGCTCAACAAAAATGATTCTCAGCTCGAGAAGGAAACAGGCGTTAAAAACGCTTTTATGGCAGTTTCTTGCAATGATAATAGTGTCGCCCCGTTTGCAAACAGAATGAATAGCAACAAGAATTCCGGAGGTTGAGCCGTTGACAAGCAGCATGGATCTTTCAGCACCGTAAATATCAGAAAGCCGGTTTTCAAGCTCTGCAATTAGGCCGCTTGGACAGTGTAGATTATCAAAGTCCTCAATTTCCGTTATGTCAATCTCACTGCCGGCAATCCCAAATTCTTTATTTCTTTTATGACCGGGCATATGAAAGGGGAGTTTGTTAAGTTTTTTAAGCTCGTTGTGAAGCATAATCCTTTTCCTTATCAATAAATAAAGTCAGCGGCATAATGAAAAGCCCGAATAATATGGGTACTGCCTCAATAAGTGCATTTTGCTTGTAAGCAATAAGGAATATCATATCAGTTATTAGCAATACGCCGATTACAATTGTTGCTATTGCATAAAGTCTGTGCCGCCTGAAATTTAGCATATAATATGTAAAAACAATAACGCTGGTTAGTATTGAAAAAGTAAGCGAACCTGCGCAGTGAAGATAATACTCTGCTCCGAATTCATATCCGAAGCGGCAACTCAGCGTTAAAGCCATTCCGGTTGCACTTAAAAGCATCATTGTGAAATAAAACTTTTTCCAGCTATACTTTTTAATGTGCTCTGAAAAAAGCGTGAACACATTCAAGTATAATGCAGTAAAAGTAATAATTCCCCAAATCGCAAACAGGAAAGTGTGGTTTATTCCTGTTTTTGAGAGTGAGCCTTCTATTGTTGTCAACTCACCAAAGTGCATAAACCAAATTGTGTATGCAAATGCAGCAAAGGATATCGCTGCCAAAATATATTTTTTCAAAGCTTTATCTCCAGAAAATATTATAAATAATTATATTATAAGTTCATTGACTTTTCAAGCATATTGTGTTAATATACCATTTGCAAAATGAATAACGCAGGAGTGGCGGAATGGCAGACGCGCTAGATTCAGGTTGCGCCACCTCTGTGAAAAGTTTAAAATTTGCGATTTCATCGCACCCTTCGTGCGATGAAATCTGAAAGCCGATATACCGTCTTTCAGATTTCGCACTAAAATTTAATATCTGCAGGANNCTCCTGCACCAAGAAAAGCGTAGTGACCTTTAGGTTGCTGCGCTTTTATTCTTACAATATGGGACTTGAAACGAACTCCAAGAGCGGCGCGAAATGTGCCGCGATTGGGAGAAAGCTCCGGTGGAGCTTTCGATAGCCGGAGAAGAAAGTCCCATCTCCTGCACCAATTAAAGAGTAATGACTTTTGTCACTACTCTTTAATTATTATAATGGGACTTGAACTTAAAACAATCGACCAACGGTTACCCAAAATTATTGCGCTCGCCCAACATGGCGGGTTTTCTAAATTGCCCTTAACTTATGCTAAAATCCCCCAAACACGCTTAAACAGTAGCTCTGGGGGATTTTCTGATTTTACTTGTGATTGCTTGAGAAAGCCTCAGATTCGTTGAATTGCAACATAGTTGCAAGAGCTTTTTGCCAGAATTTCATTCACTATCATTGTACAACAGCTCTGTAAATCAGAAGTAAGTCGTTCTCATTTATCATGCTTAGGCTTCTTTTCAGGCAGTTCCACATACATCCCCTCAAGTAATTCTGAAATCAGATCCACATCCTCAAATCTGTCGAATACATGCATCAACGTCTTTGAGCCTTCATAAGGATAACGCAGTTCTGAATCTGCAAGAAGTCTGTCTGATGTTGGCGTTCTCTTCAAAAACAGTTCATTGTCGCAAATGTCACCTACCAGCTTACCATTAAGGTACACAATGTAACCGCCCATCATGGGTTTTATTATAATATCGCCGGCTGCCGTAAAACACTCGCGTACGTATTCGTTAAATTCATTCATCTTGATTACCTCTGCAAAGCCCGATTTTTCTGTTTCTCATTTTCTTATAAATTTCTCGTCGCTGATGTTTTTGGTTTCGGTAAATTGTTCAACCTTCATGTGAAGGTCATATTTTTCTCGCAGAGCGGTAATTTCTTTCATCATCGGGGAGGCATGGTGAATGTCAAGCGCCTCCTGATTTGCCCAGGAATCAATCAACAAAACAGTTTCATTATCATTAATAGGAAGAAAATAATCATAGCGCAAATTGCCTTTTTCGGATCTGACATTATCGGCAATTCCGCTTGCTTCCATTTCTTCGGCAAACTTTAAGGCGCTGCCGTTTTTGCCCGTATAATAAATATTAATTGTAATGCTCATAATTACCTCAACAAACTAAAATTTATTTTTTCTTTTCAATTATTTCGTAGCTTAAATGAATAAGGTCCTTCAGCTCTTCATCGCTGACGCTTCCGTCAAGCAAAGCCGTTATCCAGTTCTTCTTGCTCATATGATATGCAGGCAGAAAGCCCTTGTTGTGCATTAACGAACCGATAAGAATGTTATCACATCGAAGGTCAATAATATCAACCCTTCCTTCGCCCTTTAAACCAAGCTTGTTCTTTTCAATATCCATAATAATGGCAAACCATTTTTGATTTTTCTGATTTCGAAAAACGATATAATCGGGAAAGGTCAGCCACAAACGCTCGCCCTCAATATTGAATTCGTTTTTTATATAGTCAATAACTTTTGCTCTGTTCATTAAGACCACCCTAAATCCCGATTTGTCAGGTTTATTATACCACATCATACGAAAAAAGTACAGTCGCCGAATTCTCGCTTATTTTATTAGTTTTACAAATCATAAAGTATCAGTTTGTGTTATTGATATGCGCAGCGTTTTTATTAGTCACAAAAAAATGTCAGAAAATGAAAAGTACGGTAAAGCCGACAAGTAGCCAGTGCCGTAACAGGATTCCACTGAATAGAAAAGTACATGAGGGAAGAATCGCAAGGATGAGTGCGATAGGCACAGTTTTGCGGTTCATATGGCTATGTAAATATGACCGAAAAAACCCTTAAACATAAAATGTTCAAGGGCTTTGAATAATTGCAGATTAATCGGTTTATTAAGGTTATAGATAATTCACCGGATTATATCATGCTCTTTAATATATTTAACAACCTCGTCAATGGTTGTAAAAGCAAGAGCAACGGAGGTGTCTGCCGCACCGTAGTAAATTGCAATTCTGCCGGTTTCGGCATCCGTCAGGGCTGCGCACGGGAAAACAACGTTTGGCACATCACCCACGGTTTCATATAATTCGTGAGGCGCAAGTAGAAAGCTGTTTGATCTGTGAAGCACCTTCCACGGCTCGTTCTTATCAAGAATTGCAGCGCCCATTGAGTAAGTGAAGCCGTTGCAGCTTGTGAGTACTCCGTGATAAAACAGCAGCCAGCCTTCATCTGTTTCAATCGGGGTTGGTCCTGCTCCGATTTTGGTTTTCTCCCAGTTCATTTCGGGGGACATTACGAATCTGTAATTGCCCCAATAGTTAAGGTCTTTGCTTCTCTGAATGAAAATATCGCCGTAAGGAGTATGCCCTCTGTCACACGGACGAACAAGAAGCAGATATTCATCGTTGATTTTCTTCGGGAAAAGCACGCCGTTGCGGGCAACGGGATAGGTTGCGTCCTCAAGCTGAGTCCATGTCTTGAAATCCTCGGTTACGGCAACGCCGATTGTTGTTCCCTGAGGAGTGAGATTAACCCAGGTGAGATAATATTTGCCGTCAATTTCGCAAAGTCTGGGATCATAACCCTTAAAGATTACATTATCTTNNCATCCTTGCTGTATCCCGTAACAATATTGAAATCTCTTGATCTGTCATCAACACGGAAAACGCCTGCAAAGCCGTCACCGTAAGGTACAACAGCGGAATTAAAAATGCTGTTTGCGAAGAATAAATTATCCCTCGTTATAATCGGGTTTCCGGAAAATCTCCAAACGGGGTACTGATATCCATCCGGCTTTTCCTCCCAAGGGATGTTTTTAACTGCTTTTCCTATAATTTTTGCCATAGTTCTATTACTCCTTAACAATATTAATTCTAATGTTATGCTTACCCGGCCGGGCTTTGATGCTGATAAGACTTGAGCCGTTGAAGTATTTTTCAATTACATCGTATTCAATGTTTGCGGTGAAGGGTTTGTGAACGTAAATAATACTTTCTCCGTCCGCCTGAGCGTTGAAATTGAGCGTGAATTCATCGGCATCCCTGTTATAATGATAGCTTTTTATGTCGCCTGCAATCGCAACTGGATGCGTTCTGCAAAGTAAGCCCATAAGCGGGGAATCAAGGTCGTCCCCGTGATAATCCCAATATGCCTGCCCCCATTGCTTTTTGTCAAAAAAGTCAAGCAGTTCATATGCATGGGGAAACCATGAGGTGTCCTTATTATCGCTGCAGCCGCCCCATTCGCCGACTAATACGGGAACATTTAAACGAAGCTGGGTGTTGTGCATTTCGGTGAAGAAAGCCTTAACTCTGCTTGCATTTGCGTATTGATAAAGCGGCGTATCAACGGAAAAATCGTAAGAATGCGGGCCAAAGCACTGATTAGGCTCTCTGATGCCGTTAACGGTTATCGGCGGAGCTGATTGTTTAACACCGCTGTTGCAGATGTAGCTTTGCTCCATCATAATAATTCCGTTATCGGTTATTTCTCTTATTGCAGCGCTGATTTTATTTAAAAACGGAGAATATTTATTGCGGTCAAATTCAGCCTCTTTTTTATCGACAGGCTCTGTTACATCCCTGATAACATCGCCGCCGATGCAGTCAAGCATATTGCGGGTGTCACGTTTGATTGCAGATTTAAAAAGCCTGCCCCTGTCAATCTTCTTATTAAATAAAACAGCCTTTGCAATGTTTCCGACAAGGCTTGCAAACATCCGTTTGCTTTCTGAACCCGGGAAAGGCTCGTTCATAAGGTCAAAGCCGAAAAGGGCAGGGCTGTCACCATAACGCTTTGCAAGCATTTGCCAAAGAAGGCAATATCTGTCCTGCAGGCCAATGCCGTCAACCGGGTCATTGTTCCAGAAATGGTCGAAGGATCTGTGAACCCATTTTCCGAAAAAGTATCCGTCCGCCCAAACAAAAACCGGCATTCTGGGCTTTGCACCGTCCGTAATTACGGCCCAGCTCGGAGCCCCGTCGCCAACTGATTTTCCGTCGTTTCCGGAATAAATATCCTGATGCATATCCAGCATAATATAAACGTCATGCTTTTCTGCAAGCTCAAAAATGCGGTCTATTGATTGCAGATAGCTTTCGTTATATTTGCCCATTACAGGCTCAAGATTCTGCCAGGTAATTGCCAGCCTGATAAAATCAAGACCGTTTGCCTTGTATTTTCTGAAAAAAATCTCATCAAGGTTATACCGGAATTCCTTGCTGTTAAGCAGCTTATCATCAATATTCATTCCGCTGAAAATTCGGATTCGCTCTTTTGAATCAACAAAGCGCATTTCCTTTGTTATAATCTTTTCCATTATGTTCCCCTTAAAAGCATTAAAAACGAAAGGTAAATTCATTAACATTATACGGATTATGTTGATACAAATCAATAGAATTTAGCAAATATTATAATAATTATTGTCGTTGACTTTTAATTTGTAATATGATAAACTCTATTATTGTTGATAGATAAATGTATGGGCCTGTAGCTCAGCTGGGAGAGTGCTGCGTTCGCAATGCAGAGGTCGAGGGTTCGATCCCCTTCAGGTCCACCAAAAAAATGGAACGAGGGGGAGAAACGAGCTCCAATAGGCGATAGCAAATGCGCCGATTTGGAGATAGGTCCGGCGGATCTTTCAATAGCCCGAAAAGAGATCTCTTCAGGTTCATAATATTGGGGGCATTAGCGCAGTTGGGAGCGCACTACACTGGCAGTGTAGGGGTCAGGGGTTCAAGTCCCCTATGCTCCACCATTAACACATAGCGGACTTTTGTTTGATATGTGTTAATTTTTTTTGAGGTGACTTGAAATTAACTCCAAGAAGGCTGGCATAGGCAGACTGATTGGGGGAATGGCCTAAAAAAGCAGCAAGCTGCTGCTTGCTGCTTTTTTACTTAAATATTTCGTTATATTTCTCAGCCCATTCAACAACTTCGGTTCTGCAATAATGCTCCGGAAGCTTTGAACTCAATGATGAGATTCTGCCAAGATCAGTTGCAAGATTAGCAAGCAGTGATGCAAGGTATCTGTCCTTGATAACGGCAATTAGTTTTTTTGATTATTGAGGCATCAATCTGAAAACCGCCGCTTGTGATTGCAAGATCATCGGTTGTTAATAGCTGATTATCAAAAGCATTGTCGATTTGCTCTGCCTTAAGCTTGGGAAGCATACACCGAACGAGGCTCATCTTTGCCATTGTGAAGCCAACCTCTTTGAAATATCTTAACTGATAATCCCAAAGCGTTTCTGCCGAATATGTTTCTGTTTTATCGTTAATAATAACATCTGCAAGTATTCCGGCGGCTTTGAAGGAATTCGAAATGCCGGAGCCTATAAGAGGCACGGTCATAAAAGCGCTGTCTCCGATTGCGGCATATCCGTCTGCAACGATAATTGCAAGCGTTTGGCGCACAGGAATTTCAGCCAGTTTGCCGGCTCTTAAAAGCTTATCTCCGAGTGCAGGGTTGTTTTCCTTAAAAAATTGAATTCTGTCCTGTGCCTCTTCAAGCGTGAAAGGCTCAAATTCTCCAAGCAGGATGTCTGTGAATTTTTTATCGCCGATAACCCAACCTATTCCCATTCTTCCGTTGGGAATTAAATATACTTTATATTTGTGAAAGGCTTCCTTTTTTTTGCTGAAAAGAGCACGGTAAACGTAAAATTTTTCATTTTCTTCCGTCTCCTTCTGAATACAAAGGCAATCGGGAAGCCCTTTTCTTATAACGGAATTACAGCCGCAGGAGTCTATAACGAGATCTGCATAATACTCCTTTTTATCGGTTTTAATTCCGATAACTCTGTCGCCGGCAAGTAGGGGAGCAGTGATTTCTGATTTGAATCTAAACTTAACTCCGGCTTCTTCAGCATTATTAATCAAAAGCTTGTATAAATCCTTGCGCTCCATCTTAACTGTCATCGCTTCAGGATCAAGATCCTGCTTGATTATAGAGTTTTCAGAGGGCGGCACAAAGGTTATATTTGTGCTTCTTGAATAGCTCTTTTCGTCAGGAAGCGGCAGCTGGGCAGCTTTGAGCGAATCGAGGTCAAAGGTGTCCGGCCAGTCGTATCCCATATTTGCTTTTGATTTTTTTCAANNCCGTCAAAGCCGGCTCTTGCAAGAATTGCGGCAGTGGCAATTCCGCCGTGACCGCCTCCGGCAACAATTATTTTTTTGGACATTATATCATCTCCGAAAAATATTATAATTATTTTTCAATAAAAAATCAACACTGCTTATATTATTATCATTATAATATTTAAATCTTGAATATCATAATAATTTGTGATATAATAATTAAAAAATTTTTGGGAGATGTTAAAATGAAAAAAGTTCCTTGGCTATTTGCTTCTGTTTTAACTGCATTGCTTGTTGCTTGGTTTTCAGGAATTTCTGTTTTGATGTATAAGGTTTTTGTTGATCCGCCAAAGAGTGACAGGGAAAACCCCCAGCCCGGCAGATTCTATGATGATGATATTGTTGAGGCAACCAAAGAAACCGATGACGCAATTATAAGGCTTAAGAAAAACTTTCATCCCGAAGAGGTGAGCATAACAACCGATGATGGATTAACGCTTCCCGGTTATTTCTATATAAATGAAAATAAAACCGAAAACACTTTTGTTTGCGTTCACGGTTATAACACAAACAGTGATTTTGCCTTTGCGGCAATGGTTGAGCCTATTCTCAATGCCGGCTATAACTGCTTCCTTGTTAATCATCGCCATTTTGGCGGCCACGAGGGCAAGTTCACCGGCTTTGGCATTTTAGAAAAGAACGAGCTTATTAAGTGGATTGAATGCGTTAATTCCTATTTCCCGAACGGAAAGATTATTCTTTACGGCACTTCGATGGGCGCTGCAACAATTATGCAGGCTTCAGATCAGGACTTAACTCCGAATGTTGTCGGCTTCATTGAGGATTGCGGCTTCACAACCTGCTATGATGAGCTTAATTATCTGATGAAATCAGTTGTTAAGATCCCTTCAAAGCCTGTTATTAACAGCCTCGGCGTTCTCACAAAGGCATTTCTTGATTTGGATATTAAAGCATCTGATTCAAGAGAGGCTCTTAAAAATACAAAGCTTCCGGCTTTATTCATTCATGGCGGCAGGGATAATTTTGTTCCCACTGAAATGGTGCAGAAATGCTTTGATGCTTGCGGAAGCGAGGATAAAAAGCTTATCGTTTATGATGAGGCGCGTCATGTTCAGTCTCACTTCAAATATCCTGAGCAATATGAAAAGGATATCTTTGAATTTGCCGAAAGAATATTTAATAAACAATGAAATGGCTGGAAGGGCGCATATTATATAGAAGGTTGATGAGTAATTCTCATCAACCTTTTTTTATTATTTCAACAAATCGAAAGTTGTAGGGCTCCTATTATTGCTTTTCAAGCCCTTTCGTGCAATCACTTTGGTATTGCGAAGGCGAGATATTGTATGCATTTTTAAATACAGCGTTGAAATTGCGTATCGTTGAAAAGCCTGAAAGCTCCGCAATTTCGGTTATTGTATGCGTATTCTCTTTGAGTAATTTTTTGGCACAGTCAAGACGGTGTTCATTGATAACATCCGAAATACCCTTGTTAAATATACTTTTGAACAATGCCGAGGTATAGGAATAACTGTAGCCAAGCTCCTCGGCAATATCCCTGAGCGTGATTTGTTCTTTGTAATGCTCTTGAATGTATATCATAATTCTTGCGGCGGTGTCGTTATCAAAACTGCCGTTTTTCTCTTCCGTGCCGTTTTTGAAAGCTGCCGCACATAGCCTGTAAAGGACTGCTTTTTTTGAAAACAAGTCTGTACCCTTCAGCGCTACTGTATCATTTTTATTAAAACTTACAACAGGATTTTTAAGCGCCTTTCCCTTAACCGCTTTTGCAAAATCGGTAAGGTAATCCGCAGAAAAAATCGCAATGAACACCTTGCTGTTTTCCGGCGTTTCATAGTGATGAATTTCGTAAGGCAAAACCCATATACATTCGCCTTCATTCACCCTGACTTTTCTGTCGCTGAAAACGGTATCCACACATCCCTCGGTTACGAAAAGAATTTCAAACGAACTCTGGCAGTGGGAAATGCAGAGGATATTGTCGTATTCAAGTGTTGTGTAGTAATTCGTTTTGCTGTGCTTTTCTTCAAAGAGCATAATATCACCAAATCGTAAAATATTACTATAATTGTATAACATATTTCTTGATAATTCAAGGCGTTATGCGATATTCTTAAAATGGTAACAGTAAAATATTTCTATAAGGAGAATGTTATGGAAACGAGCAAAAAGGATTATCCGCAGTTTGCGGGCGGCACTGCCGCAATTTGTGAGGAGCGTATCACCAATACGATTGACGATTTTCGCCTTGCGCCCGCCGTTCAGAACAGGCTGAGGGAGATTGAAACAGTTGAAACAACCGACAGCGGAATAATGATAACTTTCAAGGTTCAGGCGAAGCAGAGCAGTCTGTGCTATACGCACGCCACACAGCTTTATCTTTACGAGCCTTGCGAGCCCACGGTTGAACGCCTGTATATGCACATTGAGCTTTGGACTGACCGTATTTTCAGAATCGTTTTCTCAAATGAAAAGGAAATCAGGAATCCATACGAAAAACTGCCGAAGGATATGCAAATGCTGATTGCCGAGCGTGAAAAGGTTGACTTTACATTTGAAAACAACACGCTTTCAACAAATGAAATCGAAATACATATTAACGAAAAAACGGGAGCGATAAAGGCAAATTACAAGGATGGCAAGGAGTTTTACTCACAGGTGAGAATTGAGTTCAAGCCCGACAATGTTTATGAAACCGCCGTCAGCGACAGAAACGGTGAATACGCCTGCTTTGAAGCACTAACGCTTGACAATGATGAAATCATTTACGGTCTCGGCGAGCGTTTTGACAGCGTTATCCGTAACGGCAGAACGGTTGACTTTGTCAACAAGGACGCCGTTGGCTCCACCTGCAAACGCACCTATATCAACATTCCGTTTTACCTTTCCACAAAGGGTTACGGGCTGTTTCTCAATTCTGCCGCTAAAACCGACTGGCAGATTGCAACGAAGGATACGGGTGCTGTTCAATTTGCCGTGCAGGACAGTCAGATGGATTACTTTGTCATAGCGGGCAGAACGCCGAAGGAGATTATGGGGGGCTACTGCCATTTATCAGGCTATTCAAAGCTGCCGCCGCTGTGGTCGTTTGGATTATGGATGAGCCGCAACAGCTATACCTCGTGGGATATTGCAGAGCAGATTGCAAGCGAGGCGAGAGAAAACGATGTTCCCTGTGATGTTATTCATCTCGACACGGCGTGGTTTACGGAGGACTGGAACTGCGACTTGAAGTTCTCTCCCGAACGCTTCCCGAACCCGAAGGAACATATAAAGAGACTGAACGAAAACGGCTTCAAGGTATCGCTCTGGCAGTATAACTTTATTCCCCCAAGAGCGAATAACACGCACTATGCCGAAGCGCTTGAAAACGGGTATCTTGTGACGGATAAGAACGGCAAGCCGTATATTCAGCCCGAGGTCTGTAAGGGCAGCTGGACGGACGACACAACGATTGACTTTACAAATCCCGACGCCCGCAAATGGTACAGCGACAAAATCAAGGGACTCTTCGACCTCGGCGCAAGCGCTATTAAAACAGATTTTGGCGAGGGCGTACCCGACGAGGGCGGAATTTATCACAGCGTTGACGGCAAGCTGTTTCACAACCTTTACACCTTGGTTTATAACGCAACCGTTTTTAATGCCTCAAAGGAAAATATTGTCTGGGCAAGGAGCGGCACGGCGGGCAGTCAGCGTTTTCCGCTTCATTGGGGCGGCGACAGTCAATGCACCTTTGAGGCGCTTGCGGGAACGCTGCGAGGTGCGCTTTCCGTAGGCATGAGCGGTATTCCTTTCTTCTCTCACGACATCGGCGGCTTTATCGGTCTGCCGAGCGACGAGCTGTATATCCGCTGGGCGCAGATGGGGTTGTTTTCTTCACACTCGCGCTGTCATGGCGTAGGCGACCACACCCACCGCGAGCCGTGGAACTTTTCGAAGGAAGCACTTGAGATTTTCAGATATTACGACAAGCTGCGTTACTCGCTGATGCCGTATATTTACGAGCAGGCGGAAAAATGCACAAAAACAGGCTTGCCGATGATGCGGGCGCTGTATCTTGAGTATCCCGAGGACAGAACGGTAAGAACGATTGACGACGAATACCTCTTCGGCGACAGCCTTCTGATTGCTCCCGTTCTCAAACCTATGAGTAAAGGAAACACCAGAGAACTATACCTGCCGAAAGGCGTTTGGTTTGACTATTTCACAAAGGAAAAAATTATATCAGACGGAAAGTGGATTACGAGAAAAATCGACCTGAAAACAATGCCGATTTATGTAAAGGAAGGCACTGTTTTGAATTATTGCTCTGCAGACACCACCCTTGCAAACGGAATGGGCGAAATCATCAAAACAGAAAAATGGGTATAAGAAAAGCCGCCGAAACACTCGGCGGCTTACTGTTATTAAAGTCAGCCACATCCTTTTACACAAGTTATGTAAATATAGATTTAACTGAAATCTTTTGTTAGATTAATCCTCGGCTGCTTCAACCGCTTGCTGGATCCATTCTTCATCCTCAGGTGAGGATTCGCCATGCTTAACCTGGGTGATAACCGCAAGACCAAGCGCAAACATTATTGAGCAGAACAGGAACATAAAGTTGTAATTATCATTAAAAACGCCGATAAGCAGGCCGCAAAGAATCGGGCCTGTGATTGCTGCGGAGAAGGTTGCCGTGTAATAATAACCCGTAAAGGTGCCGACGTAATCTCTGCCGCCGATTGCAAGCACAAGGGGCAGGGTGTTAATATTAATGCAGCCAACTGCGGCGCCGCCCACAACAAGAGCAATCCAAAGCACGATCCAAACGAAGGTTCTGTTTGCAGGGAACAGCTGTGAAACTGCAAGATAAATTGCAAACATTATTACTATAACGGAAAGCCCGATAATAATTGTTTTCTTTCTGCCAAGCTTTCTTCCCATTGCGCCTGCAGGAATGTCGAAAGCGGCAAGAGAAACAGCAAAAACAGCCATCATCAGTGTTGAATATATCGGCTTAACGTTGAGCGTGTCAAGCGCAAAATTGGTGAAATTGGGGATAATTGCTTCGGTTGCATTGTTAATTAAGAATAAAGCTGCAAGCATTGTTAATAAGCTTTTTCTTTCGCCGGAGCTGATTGGCAGCTCCTTAATCTTAATTTTCTTCGGCTTTTCGCCGTCATTGCTTTCGATAACAATATCTTTTGAAAGGTCATTATTCTTATTTTTTTTATAAAATCCGATGAGAATAAGCAGAGAAATTATTGTGATAACTGCAGCCACAATGAAAATAGGAGTGTAATTAACATAAATCGGATTTCCGTCAGCGCCGTATTTAATCATCTTTTCGGCAACAAGCTGGGCTTCAGTGCCCTGGCTTGAGAAATTTGTGCCGTCAAAATAAAGCATATCTCTGCCGGATTTAATGAAATTATCAACAGTGTCCTGATATTTAGCGGGATTAAAACCGTTAAGATAATTTACAATAACGTCGCCGTTTGCATCTGTTGCAAGAATCTGGCCAAGCGGATTTGTTTTTGCCTTGAGCGCCGCTTGCATTTCAGTGAAACCAAGAAGTCCCACAAGCGCAGTTGCAATTGAGCCTACCACGAAGCCAATCACCTGGCCGATTCCGCCCATAATGTTGATAACTGCGTTTGCATCGCTTTGAAGTGATGAGGGGGTGAAATCAGGCATGAGAGAAACAACGGGTGAGCGCCAAACAGACATTGTAAAGTTAAAGAAGATAATTACAGTCATCATAAGAATGATGCTCAATGCGCCTGCTTTAAGAGTTGCCGCAACCGGAATGAGGCTGAAGAAAACAGCGCAGATAGGCAGGCAAACGATTATGTAAGGCATTCTTTTGCCCCATTTTGTATGGGTGCGGTCACTCTTCTTTCCGAAATACGGTTGGAAAACAACGCCGAAGATATTATCAATCGTCATTATTGCATTAACAAGAAGCGCAACTGATAAGAATCCCGGCAGTGCAGATCCGTTGCTTGTAATCTCTGTAAGCTTTGCCCTGAAGATTACGGGAACATATGAGTTATAAACTGACCAAAGCAGCATACAGCCTAAAAAGCCAAACCCGATTAAAAAGGTTTGCTTATAATTCAGGCGGTTTGCTTTTTTTTGTTTTAGTTGGCATCACTATTCTCCTAACTTATTTTTTAATTATTTTAACATACATAATTGCCAAAGGCAAATAAACAATTTATTAAATGAGTTTCACTTTTTTCTTAAAGCGAATGTTTTCAGACAGTATTAAACCAATCAGGGTTAAAACAGTGCCGGATGCGGATAAAAGCGTGAATTTTTCATTAAGAATGATTACTGAAGTAACGATTGTAACAACGGGAGTCAGATATATATAAACGCTTGTTTTGACTGCGCCGATTATTTTAACACTGTAATTCCAGCTTGCAAAGCAGATTGCGGAAGCAAAAAGACTGAGAAATATAAGATTAATTGTATTAACCGGGCTTTTAAATTGCTCTGCACTGAAATCAGGCTTGAAGATCGGAATTGCGGGAAGCATAAAAATAATTCCGTAAAAGAATATCCTTCTCGTTGCCTGCAAAACAGTTAAACCGAAATTAGTCATTTTCTTTGAAAGAACGGAATAAACTGCCCATGCAAGCGCCGCAAGCATGGCAAGAAAATCACCCTTTGGGTTAAATTGAAGCCTGCTACCGTTAAAGCTGATCAGAAAAATGCCGATAACGGCAAGCACAAAACCAACGCAAAAGCCTGCATTCAGGCGCTCATCCTTCTTATAAATCAGCCTCATAAGAATTGCAGTTAAAAAGGGTGCCGCGGTAATAATAACACCAACGTTAGAGGCCATCGTGTAAGTCAGCGCAATGTTTTCAAGTAAGTAATAGAGCGTTATACCTGAAAGTCCAGCTCCGGCAAGGATAAGCTCTTGCTTAAGATTATTAAATTTTATCCATTTTGGAGCCAGCAACCAAAGAAAGGCATAACCCAAAAGAAATCTGATAATCAGAATTTCAATAGGCTCAAAGGACCTTAAAAGCACCTTTGTTGAAATATATGTCGTTCCCCAAACTGCTATTGTTATAAAAGCAATTAGATGCCCAAGTGCGGCATTGCTTCTTTCTGTGTTTTGCAAGAGATAAGATCTCCTTAGTTATTGATAATTATCAACTCTCTGCCGTCAGCCTCGCAAAGCTTAAAACAGGGAGAAAACTCTTTTTCACCAAGGTTTTGATATTCAAGAATAACCTTTGATTTTGTGCATTCAACCTTGATATTAAGTCGGATACAATTTCCTTTAAGATAATCAAAGCTTTTCCGTCATCATCAAAGTATTCAGCGTCGAATATTCCCTCATCAATCGGAAAAATAGTAAGGCAAAGCTTTTCTTTTGCTCCAAAGGTGCATTCTCCCTCATCAGTCGGAATAACACTGCCTTCGCGAATGAAATAAGGCATTTCATCCGTCGGCAGAATTTTCAGATCAACGGTTTGGCCGCCGCTGTATTTTTTGTTTCCTAAGAACCAATTATGCTTTTTTGGAAGATGAACGCTTGTCATTTTCTCACCCTCGTCAAAAATGCAGGTTGCAAGAATGTATTTTCCAAGCATAAAGGAATTTGATTCGCTATCTTTGCAGTCATCATAATACAAAAGCAGGGGAGCGTTTATCGGAATTTCATTTTTAACAGCGTCATAAGCGCAGTTATAAAGATATGGCAAAAGCCTTCTCCTCTGCTTAAACAGGGCTTTAACACTCGGCAAAATATCGGGATAGCTCCAGGGCATTGTGGCAGATCCGTCCTGATTCCAGGAATGAATTGTGAATCGAGGCTCAAATATTCCGTGCTGAAGCCGGCGCAGTAAAAGCTCTCTTGTGGGCATATTGCCGGTAAAGCCGCCAAGATCATGCCCGTAAAAGTATATTCCGGAGAGGCTCATTGTTAGCCCGATATTGTGGCAAAAGCGCAAATCCTCGAATGCTGTTCGGTTGTCACCGCTCCAGGTCTGCGCAAGCCTGCGAATTCCAATTGAGCCGCTTCTGCTTGAAAGAAACGGCCTTAATTCAGGATTCTTAGCAAGCTGTGCTTCGTATGATGCAAGCACCATCAGATATGTTAACGCGGGGCGGAGAAGCGAAGCGTTAACTTTGTTTCCGCCGCAGTCGGCAAGCGCATCGCAGTCCTTGATGTCAAATTCGTTGTTGTCATTCCAAGTGGCTGTGATGCCGTAATCAAGCAGCTTTTCGTTAACCTGCTTTTTCCAAAAATCAAAAGCCTTCGGGTTTGTGAAATCAAGATAACTCCCAAGCCCGTCCCAAAATTGCGTAACAAAGGGAGAGCCGTCAGGATTTTTAATAAAAAGCCCGTTTCTGCAAATATCATTATAAAAAGGATGGCTTGTTAAAAAAGCAGGCTTAATATTTGGAATTATCTGAATTTCATTATCTGAAAACTCATTAATAAATCCTTCGGGGTCAGGGAATTTTTCTCTGTTCCAATTAAAAACATATCTGCCCTCGCCGATAGAGGTGTATCCTGAAGAGAGATAAAAGCCCTTGCAGGAAAGCCCCGTTTGCTTTATTTTTTTTAAAAATGTGTCAAATTGCTTTTTTGAGTCAGGTGCATCTGTATAAGCCATCGTGCTGGCGCAGTAATCAAAGCTCCATTTCGGCGGAAATGCCTGCCTGCCGCAAAGCTTTGCAAATTGCTGTAGAATTTCAAGCTTTGTGCCGAAAAAAACGTAATAAACAAGGCAGTAATCCTCGGTTTTAAAATATTTGTATGGCTCATAATAATTGTTTATTTCCTTGCCGAAATCCATATATGATGCGGCAGATGTGTCATAATAAACGCCATATGCGCCAACAGAATTTTCGCAGATGTAAAACGGGATATGTTTATAAAGCGGGTCGCTTGTTTCTGCGTTATACCCCATTGAATCTGAAGTTTCAATTTTGAAAGAGCGCCCGTTTTTGTTAAGAGCTCCTCCTTTGTCACCAAGCCCCAAAATAAGTTCATCTGTTTCTCTTGTCAGATAGTGAATATAATCCTTGCCAAACTCATTTTCAAAATTATAGGCCATAGGAGCGCGGTCAGCAAACATCAAGTTGTTGTTAATATAGTAAGACAAATGGAAATTTTCATAATCAAGTCTTATTTCAACTCCGTTTTTAAGTCTGAATATTTCCTTGCCGCTTATTTTTTCAACATCAGGTTCGCTTGCTTCAAAGCCATCAAGGCAAAGCCTTTCTCTGCCGCTTGCAGAAAGCTTGTTATCAGGGCAAACGTTGTAAGAAGCAAGAAGAGAGCTGCCATCGTTAAAGATGGCAACTCTGATTGCTGCTTTGCCGATAAAATCAATTCTTGCATTTATTTTATCGCATTTATATTCTCTTGTTATCGGAGCTTCATTTTGAAGCTCAAATTTGTGATTGAATTTCATTTAAATCGGTCCGTCATTATGCAATGTGTTGTGAATGTATAATTTCCTGTCCCATTTACCGGTGCCGGTGTTTTCGCTAAACATCATAGGGTTGTTAAAGCCCGTTTTCCATTCGGGAATTTTGTCGCAATTCGGATTGCCTGTTTTTGCAAATGCAATGATTGCGCTCATAAATTCATCGGAAATTTTGCGGTCAACA
Source organism: Ruminococcaceae bacterium UBA1438 (assembly GCA_002329285.1). Taxonomy (GTDB): domain Bacteria; phylum Bacillota; class Clostridia; order Oscillospirales; family Acutalibacteraceae; genus Eubacterium_R. Next base: position 19,337 of record DCTO01000021.1, on the reverse strand, counting down.
TCCTCCCATGGTCGCCAGCTGATGTCAAAGGTGTTAAAAGCATAGAACAAATCCGAAGCGTGCCAAGCGCCGAGATTATCGCCTGGCAAATCTCTTGCAAAGCAATAAACATAACAGGGAGCGCCTTTCTGGATTGCCTTCTTTGAAAACCTTTTTGCAAGCTCCAGCAAAACGGCTGCCGCCATATCAGCGGTTGTTACGCCAAGCATAATAGGCATTTTGGGGATGGTATTCATCGTGAAGTTATTATCCTTTATGATAACGCCGTCCTTGGTTGGAAGTGTGTAAAGAATGCTGAGCTTGAATTCCTTTTGAGCCTCATCACAGGCGTAGAAAAGAGTTTTTTCGTCAACCCCTCGCAGCTCTTCAATATTGTTAACGCCGGCTTTTTTGATTACGGTGTCCCAAAAATCTCTTGTCTTTTCAGGCTTAAGCGGTCTGCCGATCTGCCTTTGAATAGCTGCGCCGCTCATAAGAATTGCGCCTTTATAGTAGCCGAGAGACCATGGATTGTTAAGCTGAATATCAACGCTCATAGCGCCGGCACTTTCGCCGATAAGAACAATTCTGTCAGGATCGCCGCCGAATGCAGCAACGTTGTGCCTCAACCATTTAACAGCCATAAACTGGTCATATAAGCCGTAATTTCCAATTCTGCCAATTTTGTCCTTCAAATCAGGATGAGAGCAGAAGCCGTAAGGGCCAAGACGGTAATTCATAGATGCAAGAATTACGCCTCTTTTTGCATATTCAGCGCCTATAACGTGCCCCTCGTCATTACTGCCCCCGGTGAAGCTGCCGCCGTGAATGTAAACCAAAACCGGCGCCTTTTCAGCGTCCTTTGGCGCCCAAATATTTAAGAAAAAGCAGTCCTCGCTATACTTAAAATCAAGCCCCTCGCGGAATTCCTTGTGATAGAAGGGATTGCAAACAGCGTCGTCCTCAAATGCTCTGCGCTGAAAGCAGTTTGCGCCGTATTCTGTTGCGTCATAATGCTCCTCGCCCCACTGTGTAACCTCTTCGGGGTATTCCCAACGGCCGGCAGTTGCATAACGGATTCCCCTGAATTCAAGATAATCCTCATTTTCAATGCCGCAAATTCTTCCGCACGGTGTTTCTTTAAAGCAAAGATTCATAAAATCACCTCATAAATTTTTACCTATATCAACATTATACAGCAATATATATAATTTTGCAATAAATAAAAAAGGCAAACCTGATTAAACAGGCTTGCCGTAATATCTGTTTTGATTTTTAAAGCACAACGTCAATCGGTGCGCCGCCCTTTTCTCTTGATTCATCAGCAAGATAAACGGAAAGATGGCCCGCAACGGAATCAAAAATTGATGTGCAGGCAAGGCTTGGATCCTCATTATTGATGAATTTAACAAAGTCTGCCGCAAGCTTTTCATCTCCGCCGCCGTGGCCGCCGTATGCGCCAACCATATCGCCGTGAACGTTAAGGTCAACCTCTTCAACATCGCATTCCTCATGATGAGCATCAGGTGAGGGGTTGATTTTAAGCACAGTGTATTTTGATTCTTCAAAATTGCCGAAAAGCTCACCCTTTGTGCCGATAATATGTATCTGCCTTCTCGGTTCGGAGGAACCGCCAACCATGTTGTGTGTGCCTGTTGCGCCGGATTCAAAGTTAACAAGAACGGATTGATGATCAACAACATTATTGTCGCACTTGTAAACGCAGCGAGCATATGGATTATCGGTTTTCATCAGCNNCCTCAATAGTGGGATTTTCAATATGCTCAAGTGCATCCCAAACATAGAAGGACCAGCGGTCAGGATGATCAATATAAAGGCGTTTTGTAGAATAATCGCAGGTGTCAACATAAGGGCAATCTTTCATGCAGATTGTGCCGGCGCCTTCCGGTGCATTCTCAGGCTTAAACTGGAATTTGTTGCCGAAGGAGCAAATCTTTGAAGGCTTTGTTGCGCTCATAAACCACATCATCAGATCAAGGTCGTGGCAGCATTTTGCANNCACTTGTCAGAATTAGCCCATTTGCCTCTGATATAGGATGTTGCAAGATGGTGATAACTTACATGCTCCGTCATCTGAATATTGATGATATCGCCAAGCTCGCCGGATTCAATTCTTTCCTTAATGCTATAATAAAAAGGAGTGTATCTCAAAACGTGGCAAATCATAACCTTGCGGTTGTTAACTCTTGCACATTCAACAAGCTTTCTCATTTCCTTTTCATTAACGGCAAAAGGCTTCTCAAGCAGCATATCATAGCCGGCTTCAAGAAGGGGAATGGAGGTTTCAACATGAGCCTCATCCATGGTTCCGTTAATAACCGTATCAGCAAGCTTGCCCTTATTTGCAAGCTCAAATGCAGATTCAAAGCACATATCCTCGCCAAAGCCGAAATACTCCATTGCTTTTTTTCTGCGGATCGGATTAGGGTCAGCCACGCCGACAATTTTTAACATTTCCGGATTAGTCTTTGCAAGCTCGCTGTAAACAAAAGCTCTGTGTCCTGCGCCGACAATGATTGCGGTAACTGGTTTCTTTTCCATATTGATTACCTCCGTTTTCAAAATTTTTACCATATTATATAACAAGTGAATTTGGATTGCAACACTTATTTTTAAATTTACAAAATTTTGTTAAATATCATTGGATTTTCGTTAAAAATAGTATATTGACAGTTATGTTAATTAGTTATATTATATAGTCAATTATAATGATATATGGTGTTATATGAAAAGCTTATTGGTCTATTTAAAGGAATATAAAAAAGAATCGGCTCTTGCACCGTTGTTTAAAATGCTGGAGGCTATTTTTGAGCTTATTGTTCCGCTTGTTATTGCTTCAATTATTGATAAGGGCATTCTTGAAAACAATAAAAGCGTTATTCTTTCCCGTGCAGGCATTCTTATTCTTCTTGCAACTGTGGGAATGGTTGCGGCAATCACGGCCCAGTATTTTGCGGCAAAGGCTGCAACGGGCTTCGGCAGAGAGGTTCGTAAAAGCCTGTTTGAAAAAATTCAATCCCTTTCTTTTACTGAACTCGATTCGCTTGGAACATCAAGGCTGATTACTATAATGACTAATGACACCGCGCAGGTGCAAAATGGTGTCAATATGGTGCTCCGCCTGCTTCTGCGCAGCCCATTTATCGTTTTAGGCGCAATGATTATGTCATTTACTGTTGATGCACGCTGTGCTCTTGTTTTTCTCGTAACCATTCCACTTCTTACAATTGTCGTTTTTGCTATTACAAAATACACAATCCCACGATATAAAAAGGTTCAGTTTCAGCTTGATGAGATAACAAAGAAAACCTCTGAAAATTTAGAGGGCGCAAGGGTTATCCGTGCCTTCGTTCAGGAGGAAAATGAGATTGCTTCATTTGATAAGGAAAATATTTTTCTTTCTCATATTCAAAAGGCAGTCGGCAGAATTTCGGCTCTTCTTAACCCCGTAACGCTTGTAATTATCAATATTTCAATCGCTGTTTTAATTTATTTAGGCGCAATCCGCGTTAATTCCGGAAGCCTCACCCAGGGAGAGGTTGTTGCGCTTTATAACTATATGAGCCAGATTTTGGTTGAGCTTCTTAAGCTTGCAAACCTGATTGTGCTTTTAACAAAAAGCCTTGCCTGCGGCTCAAGAATAGAGGCTGTGCTTAAAACCGAAAACACTCTTGAACACATCGAAGAAGCGGATAATAAAGATTCCTCTTTTGCTGTTTCTTTTGAAAATGAGTCTTTCAAGTATAAAAATGCCTCGGCGTCATCACTTGAAAATATTTCCTTCACCGCAAAAAAAGGCGAGGTTGTCGGCATAATAGGCGGCACCGGAAGCGGCAAAACAAGCCTTGTTTCTCTTATTCCGCATTTTTATGATGCCTTTGATGGCGCGGTTTGCGTTAACGGAAAAAACGTTAAGGCATATTCTGATGATGAGCTTCGCGGCATAATTGGTTTCGCTTTTCAAAGGGCAGCTCTTTTCAAGGGAAGCGTGCGGGAAAATCTTCTTTGGGGTAAAGCAAACGCTTCCGATGATGAGCTTTATTCTGCTCTGAAAGCTGCGCAAATATATGATGATATTATTGAAAAAGGCGGCCTTGATGCTCAAATTGAGCAGGCCGGTTCAAATCTTTCCGGAGGTCAGAAGCAAAGGCTGAATATTGCGCGCGCTCTTGTTCGCAGGCCGGAGATTCTTGTGTTTGATGATAGCTTTTCCGCACTTGATTATGTAACCGAAGCCGCTTTAAGAAAGGCCGTTTTAAGCCTCGAAAATAAACCGACTGTGTTTATCGTAAGCCAAAGGGCATCGTCTGTTATTCCGGCGGATAAGATTATCGTGCTTGATGACGGCAGGGCAGTCGGCATCGGAAATCATAAAGAGCTGCTTGATTCCTGTGATATTTATAAGGAAATTTACGCCTCCCAGTTTGGAAAGGAGGCGGCTGTATGAAAAACAGAGATATAATAAAAAGTGTTTTATCTTATATCGGCAGATACAAATATCTTGTTTTCATTTCGATTATCTGCGCCATGGCCTCCTCTCTTTCCGCCCTTTATATTCCGATTCTTGCAGGGAGAGCCATCGATTTTATTGTTTCAAAGGGAAATGTTGATTTTGTTTCTTTGAAATCAATTCTGATTGAGATTGTTATTATTGCTCTTGCAACGGCGTTTCTTCAATGGCTGATGAATGTTCTCAATAATCGCATAACCTTTAATGTTGTGCGTGATATGCGCTACCGCGCTTTCGAAAAAATTGAGCGTCTGCCGTTTAAATATCTGGACAGCCATCAGCATGGGGATACAGTCAGCAAGGTTGTTTCCGATGCGGATCAGCTTGCTGACGGGTTGTTAATGGGCTTCACCCAGTTTTTCACCGGAATTGTTACCATAATCGGAACGCTCTGTTTTATGGTTTATATCAATCTTTGGATTGCGCTTGTTGTAGTTGTTCTGACTCCTCTTTCGTTTTTTATTGCCCGATTCATTGCAAGAAAAACCTATAAAATGTTTAAGCTTCAGAGCGAAACAAGGGGAGAGCAAACGGCCTTTGTTGATGAAATGATTTCAAATCAAAAGGTAACCGTAGCATATAGTCATTCAGCCGAGAATCTTGAAAAATTCAATGAAATTAACGGCAGAATGGCAGATTATTCTCTTAAAGCAACCTTTTATTCATCGTTAACTAATCCTGCAACTCGATTCGTTAATGCTGTTGTTTATGCCGCTGTTGCGCTTTTCGGCGCTTTTCTTGCACTAACCGGAAACGGAATCACCGTCGGCATTCTTTCAAGCTTTCTTGCTTATTCAACTCAATACACAAAGCCATTCAATGAAATCAGCGGCGTTGTAACAGAGCTTCAAAATGCAATTGCCTGTGCAGGCAGGCTCATCGAGCTGATTGAAGAGGATGAGGTTGATTATAACGAGAAAAATGGCAAGGTCCTTTCTTCGGTCAGCGGCAATATTGAGCTTGATGATGTAAGCTTTGGATATACTCCTGAAAAGACGTTGATTAATAACCTTGATTTAAATGTTAAATCCGGAATGAAAGTTGCAATCGTTGGGCCGACCGGCAGCGGAAAAACAACGCTAATCAATCTTTTGATGAAGTTTTATGACGTTAATAGCGGAAGAATTTGCCTTGACGGTGATGATTATTCGCATCTTAACGTTAAATCGCTTCGCAGTGAATACGGAATGGTGCTTCAGGAAACCTGGCTCAAATCAGGCACAATAACCGAAAATCTTTTGCTCGGAAAGCAGAATGCAACGCAGGAAGAGCTTGTTTCTGCAGCAAAAAAAGCACATTCTCATTCATTTATCAAGAGACTTTCAAACGGATATGAAACAGTTATCGGCTCTGACGGAGGAGGCCTTTCACAGGGCCAGCGCCAGCTACTCTGCATAACAAGGCTTATGCTTGCAGATCCGCCTTTGCTTATTCTAGATGAGGCAACGTCAAGCATTGACACAAGAACAGAGCTTCGTATTCAACAGGCGTTTGATGAGCTTATGCGCGGAAAAACAACCTTTATTGTTGCTCATAGATTATCAACCATAGTTAATGCTGATTTGATTCTTGTTATGAACAACGGCGAGGTTATTGAACAGGGAAATCATAAAGATTTGCTTGACAAAAAAGGATTTTATTATAAACTCTATAATAGTCAGTATTCTGATTTCAGTTAATTTTTGTGATATTGGAGGATTAAACCTTGGATATTGTTATTGTTGGCGGGGGCATGCTCGGCAGCGGGCTGGCAAAAAGCCTTTCTCAGGAAAATCATAATATAACGGTTATTGATGTTAATGAAGAAGTTGTTAATTCCATTGTTGAAACCTATGACGTTCAGGGCGTTATCGGTAGCGGAACAATAAGATCTGTGTTAAATGATGCAAATGTTCAAAAAGCTGATCTTGTTATCGGCGCAACTGATGAGGATGAAATTAACATCCTTTCATGCTTTATAGCGCGCAGAATGGGCGCAAGGCACACAATTGCAAGGGTAAGAAATCCGGAATACACAAGTCAGATTAATTTTATGCGCAATGAGCTTGGGCTTTCCATGATGCTTAATCCCGATTTATCATCTGCGCTTGAAATCAGCAGAATGATTCAGTTCCCATCTGCAATGAATATTGAAAGCTTTTCAGGCGGGCTTGTTGATCTTGCTGAAATTAAAGTTAATTCAGACAGCCCGATTGCCGATATGAAAATCGGCAGTATATCAGCTAAATACAATAACCGCCTCCTCGTTTGTGCTGTTGAACGAGGTGATGAGGTTTATATTCCTAACGGCGATTTTGTTGTTGAAAAGGGCGATGTTATTTATATTACATCAAGCAATAAATATATCGGCGCAATCGTTAAGGATTTAAATCCCTCCAAAAAAATTGCAAGCATTAAAAATGTTATGCTTATCGGCGCTTCAAGAATTTCTTTTTATCTTGCAAATCTTATTGTTGCGCAGGGAAAGAATGTTGTTNNTGTTCAAAAATGTGAGGATTTTTCCGAAAGATTAAGCGGCGCAACCTGTATTTGTGCAGACGCAACGGATTATAATGTTCTTTTAGAAGAAGGCATTGATGATATGGATGCTGTTGTAACCTTAACGAATCATGATGAGGTTAATGTTATGGTTTCAATGTTCTCCGCACGCCAGAATGTTCCGAAGAATATAACAAAAATTAAGGATGTTAATTTGTCAAAGCTTGTTGATAGTATTTCAACAGACAGTATTGTTAACCCGATTGCAACCTCAATTGATATTATAACACATTATATCAGAGCCAAAAAGCATGCAAGCTCCGGAGAAATGAAGGCGCTTTATAAGCTTGTTGACGGCAAAATTGAAGCAACTGAATTTATTGCAGACAACAAAACCAAAAACCTCGGCAAGCCGTTAAGAGAGATTGATTTCAAAAAGGATATTCTTATTGCCTCAATTGGAAGAAAAGGCAAGCTTATTATTCCTAACGGTAGCGAGTGTATTCAAAACGGCGATAAAATCATTGTTGTTTCAAAGGAAAGAATTATTGAAAAGATTAACGATATTTTTGGTTAACTCTGATTAAACTGCCTCTGCCTGGCAGCAATTAATTCTCTTGTTTTGTTGGAGGATATATGAATTTCAAAGCAGTTTCTTTTGTTCTCGGAAAAATATTTATGATTGTGGGCATTTTAATTGCGCTTCCTGTTGCGGTTGCTATTTATTATAGTGAGGCTCAGATTGTGCCTTTTATTGTTCCTTCTGCGATCATGCTGGTTTTAGGCTTGATTCTCACAGTTAAAAAACCGCAAAAAATGCAGATTTATACCCGCGAAGGTTTGGTAATATGCGGCATTGCCTGGATAATAATGTCTGCATTCGGCGCTTTGCCGTTGTTTATCAGTGGCTCGATTCCGAATTATATTGATGCATTTTTTGAGGCCTGCTCCGGCTTTTCAACAACGGGTGCAACTGTTTTAACAGAAATAGAAAGCCTTCCTAAATCAATTCTTTTCTGGCGTTCCTTTATGCACTGGATCGGCGGTATGGGAATTCTTTCGTTTATGATTGCAATTCTTCCGAAGGGAGAGGGGCATTCAATGTATGTTATGAAAGCTGAGGTTCCCGGACCAAAAGCCGGAAAGGTTGTTTCAAAAATCCAAAACAGCGCAAGAATTCTTTATCTTATCTACGTTTTCTTAACAGTTGTTGAGGCGTTTGTTTTATTTGCTTTTGCGAAAATTCGCTTTTATGATGCTGTAACAACTGCGCTTTCAACTGCCGGCACCGGAGGTTTTTCGGTTTTAAACAACTCAATTCTCGGTTATTCAAGCGCAAAAGTTGAGTGGATAATTATTGTTTTTATGTTTCTTTTCGGAACTAATTTCAATTTATACTATTTGATGCTTGTTCGTAAATTTAAGCTTGTTTTAAGAGATGAGGAATTCTGGATTTATCTGCTTATGAATATCGGCGCTATTGCACTAATTACTGTTAATATTATGCCGATTTACGGAAATCTCGGCGATTCAGTCAGAAACGCAGCCTTTAATGTTAATGCAATTATGAGCACAACAGGCTTTTGCACGGTCGATTATGAAACCTGGAACACCTTCTCAAGATGCATTTTGCTTGGCCTTATGTTCGTTGGTGGCTGCGTTGGCTCAACAGGCGGCGGTATTAAGGTCACAAGAATTGCCCTTTATTTCAAGCAAACCCTTGCTCAAATAAGAAAAACATTAAGGCCTCGTTCTGTAACAAAAATCAGGATGAATAAAAATGTTGTTGATGAGCAGATTGTTAACGGCGTTAACACTTATCTTGTTGCTTTCAGCGTGATTCTTATTGCCTCAACTCTTCTTATTTCAATTAACGGGTTTGATTTTTCAACAACGCTTTCCTCAGTTATTTCTTGTCTTAATAATGTCGGACCCGGATTTGAAAGGGTTGGCCCAACGGGAAACTATTCTGATTTCAGCATTTTGTCAAAGCTTGTCTTCTGCTTTGATATGCTTGCCGGCAGGCTTGAACTGTTCCCGATATTAATTCTGTTTAATCCAAACACTTATAAGAAATAATATTGTTGACATTTATATTCAAACAATATAAAATATTTTTGTGAAACTATTTTGATAAGGGGTGCTTATTATGGCAACTTGCCCAAACTGCGGTCAAAACATTGCTTGGTGGAATTTGAAGGCGGATTGCAAAAATTGCGGCGTTTCAATTCCTAATCATGATTGGGTTAACCGCCTTGAAGAGGATAACAGAAAGGCTGAAGAACAGTTTCTTAAGTTTTATAAAACAATGAATAGGGTGAAGTATTCCCTTTGGGGAACAAAGCTCAGAATTGCAAGATTAGTTTTAACTTTTCTTCCTGCAATCGGCTTTATTCTTCCTTGGGCGGATATTAAAAGCTCTGCTGACAGCTTCCAGCTTACTCTGCTCTCGTTTAATCATTCAAAATCAGCAATTGATATTCTGCTTCAGCTTTTCAGCAATATGTCAGTTGTCACAGAGGGCTTCAAATTTGAAGGCTTTGGAGGCCCGGTAAGTTACCTGGTTCTTGGCACGGGATTCTATTTACTTTCTGCATTTTTCATTGTTCTTGCTTTCTTGCTTAACATAATTAAATGCGGCAAGCCGAAAACCAAATCAACAGTAACTACCGATATAATTTCAATTATCTTTTCTGTTATTGCCGTTGTATTTTTCTCTATGTCGGGTGGTGCAGGTGCAGATGTTGGCGCCTTCTCAATCGGCGCTTTGAATGCAATCGGTGTTTCCGGCGGAATTTCCTGGGGTTATTTTGTTGCTCTTGTTTTGCTTCTCGGCGCCGTTGGAATTAACGTTGCCGTTGCAATTGCTCCTGCAAAAACCGATGAAGAGCTTGAAAGCGAAAGGCTTGCAAAGGTTGAAGCTAAAGAGAAAAAGGCAAAAGAGGATGAACTTAAAAAAGAGCGTGCTCGCGAAGAGGCTGAAAAAGCAGCTGAAGAAGAGCAAAAACGCATTGTTGAGGAAGCAAAGCGTAAGGTTGCCGAGCGAAAGGCTAAAGAGGAAGCTAAAGCTAAAAAGAAATAATATTATTAATTTAAGGGGCGGTTTTTCCGCCCCTATGTTTAGGTGAATCTATGGCACAATATGATATTACTGGTATGAGTTGCGCCGCATGCTCTGCAAGAGTAGAAAAGGCAGTCAGCGCAGTTGACGGTGTTGATAATGTTGCGGTGAATCTGTTAACTAATTCAATGCTTGTTGAAGGAACGGCTTCTGATGAAAGCATCATAGAAGCTGTTAAAAATGCAGGTTACGGTGCATCTCTGAAGAGAAATAAAATTGAAAATGGTAAAGACGAATTGGTTGATGAGGAAACACCAAGGCTTTTAGAAAGGCTTATTGCTTCTGTGGTTTTGCTTGTGCCGCTGATGTATGTTTCAATGGGGCATATGATGTGGGGATGGCCTGTGCCTGATTTTTTGCAGGATAACCATATAGGAATAGCGCTTTTTCAAATGCTGCTTGCAATAGCAGTTATGCTTATAAACAAAAAGTTTTTTGTAAGCGGCTTTAAGGGATTGTTGCACAAAGCGCCTAATATGGACACTTTGGTTGCGCTCGGATCCGGTGCTGCATTTTTATACAGCACGGTTGTTCTTTTTGTTATGACGGTGATGATTAAAAACGGAGATGTTACTTCTGCCCACAGCATAATGCACGATAATCTTTATTTTGAATCATCGGCAATGATTTTGGCGCTGATAACAATTGGCAAAACTTTGGAGGCTTACTCTAAAGAAAAAACAACTAATGCGCTTAAAAGCCTTATGAGCTTAACTCCGGATACTGCAAATCTTATAATTGACGGAAAAATCGTAACCGTAAATGCGAATGAGGTTAAAGTCGGCGATGTGTTTGTTGTTAAGGCAGGGGAAAGCATTCCTGTTGACGGCGTGATTTTAAGCGGTGAAAGCGCCGTTGATGAATCCGCATTAACAGGGGAGAGCGTTCCTGTTAATAAATCCGAAGGCAATAATGTTTCTGCCGCAACAATTAACCGCTCAGGATATATCGAGTGTCGTGCAACCTCCGTCGGTGAGGACACAACTATCGCTAAAATTATTCAAATGGTTTCTGATGCATCAGCAACAAAAGCTCCGATTGCAAAGCTTGCGGATAAGGTTTCCGGTGTGTTCGTTCCTACGGTAATAATTATTGCAATTATAACAATGATCATCTGGATTATTGCCGGACAGAGCGCAGGCTTTGTTCTTGCAAGGGGAATTTCCGTTCTTGTTATTAGCTGCCCCTGTGCTCTTGGACTTGCAACACCCGTTGCAATAATGGTTGGCAGTGGAAAAGGTGCAAAAAACGGCATCCTTTTCAAAACCGCTCAAAGCCTTGAAATCTGCGGAAAAGCACAGATTGTCTGTCTTGATAAAACAGGAACAATAACAGAGGGTAATCCTTCTGTAACTGATATAATTTCCGATGAAGAAGCGTTGTTGCTGAAATCGGCTTATGCGCTTGAAGCAAAATCAGAGCATCCTCTTTCAAAAGCTGTTGTTTCTTTTTGCGAGGAGAAGCAAATTGAAAAGATTGATTGTGAAAATGTTCAGATTGTTGCGGGTAAGGGGCTTTGCGGCGTTCTTGACGGCAAACCCATTTATGGCGGCAATCTTGATTATATTTCAGAACTTGCCGTTGTTGATGAAAAGTTTTCAGAAATGGAAAAAAAGCTTTCCGAAATTGGAAAAACGCCCCTTTTCTTTGCACTCGGCAATATATTTCTCGGCATAATTGCTGTTGCTGATACGGTAAAGCAGTCTGCTTCTGAAACAATTTCCCGTCTTGGTTATATGGGAATTAACTCTGTTATGATAACAGGGGATAATGAAGGTACCGCAAAGGCAATTGCGTCGCAGGTCGGTATTGAAAACATTATTTCAAAGGTGCTTCCTGATGAAAAGGAAAAATGCGTCAGAAAGCTTGAAAATTATGGCTCTGTTGCAATGGTCGGAGACGGTATAAACGATGCCCCTGCTTTAACTGCTGCTGATACCGGTATTGCTATTGGTGCCGGAACGGACGTTGCAATTGATGCCGCTGATATTGTTCTTGTTAAATCAGATCCTCTTGATATTGCAAGGGCAATAAATCTTTCAAAAAGAGTTATAATAAATATTAAGGAAAATCTGTTTTGGGCATTTATTTATAATGTTATCGGAATTCCTATTGCTGCCGGAGTGCTTTATCCAACATTCGGAATTAAGCTTAATCCGATGATTGGAGCGGCAGCAATGAGCCTTTCAAGCTTCTGCGTTGTTATGAACGCTTTAAGGCTTAATTTTGTTAATATTGATAAATTAATCAGCAAAAAAGAGAAAGGAAAGCTTGATATGAGTATTTTTAAAAAATCAAAGACCCCTTATATTGAAATTGAGGGTATGATGTGCGAGCATTGTGAAAAACACGTAACTGATTCGCTTGATAAAATAGGCGTAAAGGTAAAAGCAGATCACAATGAAAATAAAGCTTTTATTGAAGCGGGTGATGCATCAGATGATGCTATAAAATCCGCGGTTGAAGAGGCAGGATATAAATTTATCGGCGTTCAAAGATAATAATTGACTTAATATGCGAATAGGATGGGAATGTTTCCCNNGTTTTGTTAACATTTTGTTAACAAAACCTATTGACTATTATTAGTAATTTTGTTATTATAAAATTGTGTAAGAATATACATAAATTAACTTAAGGGGATATTGTTATGAAAAGCTTGATTAAAAAATCTCTATCGCTTTTTCTTTCAATCTTAATGCTGGCAACAATGCTGCCGGGCTTTGCTCTTTCTGCCTCTGCTGACGGGCAGGAGTATTTCCTTTTTGCTTATTTCACGGGCAATGGCTCATCAGAACAACAGATACGCTTTGCTGTTTCAACTGATGGTCTTAATTTTGATGCCCTGAATGCAAATCAGGCAGTTATTAAAGCAACAAAAACAAGTGCAAATAATTCATCTGGATGTGCAAGAGATCCTTATATTTATCAGGCGCAGGACGGCTCTTATTATTTGCTTGCAACTGATATGGATGCAACAGGAATTCACAGCAGCTGGAATGGTGACACCTGTATGTATGTTTGGCATTCAGAGGATCTTGTTAATTGGCAGCAGATTAATGACTGGGATGTTTCTGCCGCTGGTGCTTTTGAGGGCAGCGGTTATGGCTCGGTTTCTATTAACGGCAACAATTATTCTTTGCAAAACACAATTCGTATGTGGGCGCCTCAGTTCATTTGGGATGCAAACGAACAGGCGTATATGGTTTATTGGGCAAACTTCTTCAGTGATTGGAATAATGCTGTTCTCTATTCATACACAACGGATTTCATTAATTATTCCAACCCGGGGGTTCTCTTTAAAACCGATTCGGGCTCTGCTATAGACAGTGATATTATCTATAACAGCAGTGACGGCCTGTATTATCAATACTACAAAGACGAAAGCACTGCGGATATTCTTTATGCAACGGCTTCCAGCCTTACCGGCCCATACACTTATGCCGGCGAGGTTTATACCAATGAGGCATACGGCAACGCGCTTGAGGGCGCTAATTGCCATTATATCAACGGCACATTAACAATGTTTATTGATGCTTACACAAGCGGCAATTTCGTTGTTATGCAGTCAAGCAATTATCAGAATTTTACAAAGCTTGATGAATCTGCTTACAGCGTTAATCATCTTGACCCACGCCATGCTTCCGTTATTCAGATCACGAAGGCTGAATATGACAGGCTGGTTGATGCTTTCGGCATGACAACGTCATCCGACGTTATGTATTATTTTACAAAGGAATATTCAAACTCCGCTTCCGGTTGGCAGTATTATACTTACAGCGATTCAAGTAAAAGAAATATTGACATTATGTTTGAGGGCAGTAGCTCAAGTGCAACAATTGCAAAGGGCTCCGGCTCTGCAACTCTCAGTGATGCCACTTTCTTTGTTAACGATGAAGATGTTAGGGCAATGATTCCTGATAATGTTTATACCGTTTCTTTCGATTATACCCGCACTAACAGCACTGTAACCGGCGCACCCGTTTTTGCTCTCGGCGATAATTCTCCAAAAGATTATGTAATGCTTTTTGATAACGGTGATATCTGGGTTCGCCCGAGCTCAACCGATACTGATACTTACGTTTCTAATACTGCAATTGATTTAGGCATTAAATATCACTTTGATATCGTTTCAGACGGAACGAATATTACTTTTTATAAAGACGGAGAACAAATTGCGCAGACCGCTGCAACAATTAGTTTCCCGACGAGCGGCGTTAGATATGCAGCATTCGGCTTTACCGATGCTCATAACACATATGGTTACGGCACTTACGGCAAAATCCGTTTCAGAGACACAGCGCTTTCATCTGATGATATTGCAGATGAATTCAGCAGCGTTTCTGCTGAAGAGGCAAGGGCATATGTTGAGGCTAATTATGCAAATCTCGGCGTAATTCCTTCCTTCAATGCGCAGCCTTATCACAGAGGCGATGCAATTCCGCAAACAATTGATGTTAGCGGAACTTATCTTAAAGCTTATTCAAATATTGTTTATTCACCGATTTGGTCAACGAGCTGGTCCGGAAACGGTGTTGGTGATACCGCAACGGGCGTTGGCAGAACTAATTTCAAGGCTGCAATGCCTCTTAACACCGTTCTTGTTTATGATGGCGTTCATGATGTTATTTCCCCGGTAATGATTGAAACTGTTTGTAATGACACAAACGGCTCATCACATATCATTCATTATGTTGGCGTATATTCAAGCAACGGTTTTGAATTAAGATATGACTGGAACGGTTACGGCACTGATTGGCAGCAGTGGGCTTCAAACAATATTGCCGCTGTTGATAATTTCTCCTTCCGTGATAATAATAATGAGAATGAATCGGATGATTCTCAGAGAGATTCAAGCTCTCGCTTCTGGTGGAATGCGCTTTATTATAACGGCAGCGGGGACACAACCAGCTATTATTCTGTTGATACCAATATAACCTTCTATGCTCACACAAGTTATAAGCAGAATAACAGCAGAAGTCATAAATATGGTAACTTCACTGCACTTTCAAATAATTATGTAATAAACTATCAACCTGTTTATAACATTGTTGCAGGCTCAACAAAGGTGCCGAACACCAATCAGACTGCTTATAATTATTACAACAATGTGGTTAAAGGCAATGAATGGATGTTCACAGATGCATCCCTGGATCAGTATTTCATCGCAATGTATAAGGTTCTGATCAGTGATCCTAATAACAGCATTTATGATTATGCTTCTAATACTGCAAGTGCCGTTGCATCCTGCGGTGCAAACATTAAATCAGCTGTTGCTGAATTTGCAAAGGTTAATCTTGTTAAGAAAACCTTCACCGTAACATATAATCTTTCAAATTCAACCGACACGGAAACCGTTACAGCAGGAAATTGCCTTGCAAATATTCCTGCTAACACTGCGGCTGCGAATGTTTCCGGCACTTACACTCACACAAAATATGAATGGCCGGCAAATGTTAATTCTTCTTATATGCCGAGAACAGATGTTGAGTTCACCGAAATCGCTACTACAGAGGCTTGCACTGATGCCAACGGAGATGGATATTGCGACGTCTGCAATCTTAAGCTTAAGGAACTTGCAAACTGGAGCGCGTTTGATTCTGCAAAGGCTTCGCTTCTCAGCCTGCTTTCCGGCTCGCAGAGCACGGCTGCTTATGATGCAGAGGTGCTTGACCAGGTTGCTGATTTAATTGCAAACGATGTTCCGAATTTCAATTCAACAAATGAAGAGAGAAAGGGAATTTTTGAAGAGGATCAGGCAACTGTTGTTGACACTCAGACCGCTGCAATTAACTCCGCAATAAATCTACTGAATAATGATGTGGTTGATTCCTCAACCTATGCACAGGCGGTTGAAAGCGTTAACAATCTTAATGTTGATGCTTATGATGTTGATGCAATTCAAAATTCACTAAATAATTATTCAATAACAAGAACCGTTGCAATCGGCGGAACTAATTATATAGGTTTTGATTATAACGGTTATTACACCGAATATTGCACAAAGCTTAACACCGATTATATTCCTTACACAATCGTTGTTGATTTTAACGGCTCCCTTCAGGGCCTTATGAGTGACGGTAGTCTGGTTCCCGCAAAGATTAACGGATATGACGACGACGGATTCCCGGAATATACAAAGGCAAACGGAGCTGCGCTTGACACCTTCCGTTACGGCGATTCCGTAACTGTTTCAACTGATGATGGTTATCCCTATGCCTGGAGCTCTTATGCTTTCACAAACGGCAGCGGTTATGACACAACACCTCTTTATAAGTTTATGACAACGGGCGAATCAGTAACCTTTAACGTCAGGGGCAACACCGTGCTCAAGGTTGGCGAATATAATGATTCTGCAACCTGCAGAGTTGATTTCAGATTAATGCTTAACGGCGCTAAGACAGGCACAGTGCTTGAAACAAGATATCTCATTAAAGGCGAAACCGTTGATCTTTCCGCGGATCCAGTTGAGGCAAATATCGCTTTCTTCAATATGGCGGCTTCGCCGTATATCATTGAAGGTGTTAATATCGGCACTGAATTCACTCCGGATGAGGATTGCATTGTTTATGTTAATTTCACAGGCTCAAAGGCCGAATATGCCGGCACAATCTATGACTTTAACGGCGATGCTCTCGGAGCATGGTCCGGAGCTTATAATGAACTCATAACGCTCAGCTATGATTCTGCAATCGCTTTTGTTGATGACAGCACAATCAGCAACACCGCGCCAACCGTTCTTTGCTATGGCAGCACATACAGCTTCTATGCTTGTGACAACACTAACATCACCGTTATCTATGCCGAAGATGATTTCATTGATGATGAATTTGCTTCTGTTTGGGCAATAAGCCAGCCAATCGTCAGAGAAAAGAATTCCGGCAAGCAAGTTTATATGGTTGGCTCCTTTGCACTCCCGCAGGGTTGCACCGCAAAGTCTTTTGGATTCATTCTTGATCCTAATTGCTCATATGTTGAAGGAGAGCTTAATCTTTCAATTGTTGATAAGCATAATGATTTGTATAACCTCTCCGCAGGCAGAGCTCTTAACACCGCTCAGCGCGGCAATCAGTTTGCAATAAACTTCTATAATAACGGCGTTTTCTCTGATGCAAATTATGTTGCTTATGTTGTTTATGAGCAAAACGGTGTAGAAAAATATGCATATTCACCGGTAGTTGCCGATGCAAGTATTTTTTAAGGAGGTCGGAATATGAAATTAAACTATGTTGAGCCTGAAATGATAATTCGTAAGTATTCATTTTCAACCGACAAGTATATTTTAACCTCCGATCCTGACCCCAATGATCCAGGCCTTGATGACGGTACACCGCATGGCGATATCTTCGGATAAAAATTTAAGCCCCTCCATATGGAGGGGCTTTTTTTGTATAACGAAAACCA
>DCTO01000021.1:0-1690 GCA_002329285.1 Ruminococcaceae bacterium UBA1438 | reverse complement strand
AGAAATCATAGAGGGAGAGGTGTGCCCAGACCATATACATATGCTGGTAAGCATCCCGCCCAAAATGAGTGTTTCGGGATTCATGGGATACCTAAAAGGTAAGAGCGCACTGATGATTTTCCAAAAGTGGGGGAATATGAAGTTTGCATACCAAAATCGCGAATTTTGGTGTAAGGGATATTACGTAGATACCGTGGGGAAGAACACAAAGGCAATCAAAGAATATGTAGCCAATCAGTTGAAAAGAGACCAAGAGGCAGACCAGTTGTCAATGTTCGACCCACGGGACCCATTTATGGGTAGTAAGTAACAGTTGCATGGCTGGCAGGCCAATTAACAGCGCACTTGTGCGCCGCCAGTATTGTTTAGGGCTATGCCCGAAAATGAAATACCACCCGCTATGCGGGTGGATATTTATTGT
The DNA here is from genome assembly GCA_002329285.1 of Ruminococcaceae bacterium UBA1438. Taxonomy (GTDB): domain Bacteria; phylum Bacillota; class Clostridia; order Oscillospirales; family Acutalibacteraceae; genus Eubacterium_R. The sequence goes on along the minus strand of DCTO01000021.1, from coordinate 1,269 downwards.
TGCAAAAAATAAAAAGGAGCATTTGTTATGCCGAAAACCACCTTTGAAAGAATCGTTTTCTCAATAATTATGTCAATGACTATGGCGTACGGAATGGAGGTTTATAATGTTGCGTTCAGCATGGGTTATGCCTTAATGCCGGGAGGCTTGAGTAATATGACAAATATAGTCTTTATTAAAGCATTAAAGGAAGGTGCTTTTATGTGTCCGCTTGTGTTTGCTTTTTCAAATTTGTGGGGTAACAGATTGGGGCAGAAAATCGCTTTCGGTTTGGTAAATCCGCATAAGGACAGCCCTTTGCTTGTAACAATAATCGTTTCTGCCTGCACGGTTTTGGTTATGTGCCCCACAATGAGCTTATCCGCCTCTGTGATTTTCAGTATAATTCTCGGTGGCAGGTCGGTTTTGCAGCTTCCTGCAATTTTTATCGGCACGCTGATTAAAAATTTCCCGATGGCATTGCTTTGGAATTTATTTGCTGCCGGTCCGATAACAAGACTATTGTTTAAAAAGCTCTTTTCACACAGACGGGAAAAGCAGCTTAAAGCCTGCGACCAAAATTCATAAAAAAATAATGACTTTTGCTCCTTGATATGTTAGAATATATATAGATTAATATTTCAGGGGGTATATTTATGTCATATAAAATTATAACAATCAGCCGTCAGTATGGCAGCGGCGGAAGGGCAGTCGGAAAAAAGCTTGCCGAGGCACTGGGTTACAGCTTCTATGATAATGCGCTTGTTGATAAGGTTGCGGAGAAAACCGGCTTTACTGAAGATTTCATCAAGCAGGCAGGGGAGTATTCTCCGTTTTCAAGCATCTTTTCCTATGGCCTTGTCGGCAGAGACAGGGGCGGCTCCTCGCTTGAGGATATGGTTTATGCGGAGCAGCGCAAAATTATCCTTGATATTGTTGAAAAGGAAAATTGCGTTTTCGTTGGCAGATGCTCTGATGCGATTCTTGATATCCGTGAGGATTGCTTCAACGTTTTCATCAGCGGTGATTATGATGACAGAATTGAGCGCATCAAGGGCTATAATGCTTGCACTGAAAAGGAAGCAAGAAAATTGCTGAGAGAAACGGATAAGAAGCGCAAGCTTCATTATGATTATCATACGGACAGAAAATGGGGCGTTGCAGATAATTATGATCTCTGCCTGAACACCTCAACTCTCGGCATTGATAAATGCGTTGAGGTTATTCTTGAGGCAATTAAATAATCCTAAAAAGAGCTATCATATGTGCACAAGTCCGTAAAAATGGACA
>DCTO01000020.1 GCA_002329285.1 Ruminococcaceae bacterium UBA1438 | reverse complement strand
CTTAATATTCTACTTCAAGTCGGTTTTTTTGTGCTGTCTGCACAATCTGGGGCAGTTCAGATTGTGATACTGCTCTTTTTTTGTGTGTTTTTATTCCTCCGCGTCTTGTGCTCTGCGCTCTGTGATGTAATCGTGCACCTTGTCTGCAAGTTCGCCGTGAAGCTTGAATTTTTTGCTGAAAACAATCAGTGAAAGCAAAACAAGTATTGCCGGTGCGCCGAAGCCGATAAAGCCGATTGCGGATTTTGTTGCCTCGTTAACGGAGCCGGTTTGTTCGATCTGCTTTGAATAATGGAATAAGCCGAGACCGCCGAAATATATAATCGTTTGAATGGTGTAAGCAAGCTTCTGCAAAAATCCCTTCATTGAGAAGGTGATGCTTTCGTTTCTTTCGCCGTTTTTGTATTCGCCGTAATCAACGATATCCGCAAGGAAAACGGTTTGCGAAACAAACATTGAGGCAATTCCCGTTGAAGAAAGAATATAAGCTATGCTAAGCGCCAGGGTGTTTTGCATAACCGGGCCGCATATATACATAACTATATATCCCAGAATAGTGGTGCAAAGTGAAATCTGATAAATCTGCTTTTTGTTAAACCATTTTGAAAGAATCGGAATAACACCGAGACCGAGAACAGAGCCGATTGCGCCGATGGTTTGGAATTTGGATTGGGCAACACCGTCGCCGACAACCTGTGCGAAATAGGTTCTTGCGGTTCCGCTTGTAAGATACCAGCCTGCGTTTGAAAGCATTGCAAACACCATGAAAACAACAAGCTGATCATTGTGTGAGATAACCTTGAAAATCTGCTTGAATGAAAACTTTTTCTTTTCGCCGTAAACAACATTCTTTTCCTTTGTTGAAAGCACGCAGACGACTGCGAAAATCAGCAAAAGAATTCCGCATATTCCGGCCCAGCGCGAAAAGCCTGCCGGCGAATACCCGTGCGGGTCAATCTCCTTGGTGTTTTTTGAAAGAATAGGCACGATTATGGGCGTTGCAATTGTGATTATTCCTTGCCCTAAACCGCTGAAGGTTCTTGCAACGGTTGAAACCATGTTTCTGTCACTCGGGTCACTCGTGAAAGAAGGAATCATTGACCAGTAGGGTATATCCGCCAGGGTGTTTGTCATTCCCCAAAGAACGTACATTACAGCAATGTAAATATAAAGCGGCAATCCCGAAAGCCCAAATTTTGAAAAAAGCAAGAATAAAACAATTGCGTTGCTCGCTGCGCCAATAACAATCCATGGGCGGTATTTGCCGAATCTTGTTCGTGTGTTATCAACTATCGTTCCCATCATTGGGTCGTTAATTCCGTCCCATATTCTTGCAAGAGGCGTTAATAAAAGCAAAAAGCCCTCAGCCAGATGAAGCGTTGAAACAAGGTAATCGCTGAGGAAGGAATAAAACATTCCATAGCTTAAGTCAAGCCCGATTGCACCAACGCCGTAAAAAATTTTTTCACGCCAGGTAGTTTTTTTATCCATAATCTCATCTCGCTTTTAGTAGTTGGTTTTTAACCATTATACCATAGATGGTGGAATAACACAATTTTTTGAAAATTACAAAAATATTACAACAATTTACAATTTAATCAAACTGAAATATTTGCTTGACATTGCACTCTTATCCTTATATAATATAGCTATGTGGTGAAGAATCCCATAAAAATTCATATAAATCCCATGAAAATCAATTTGATTTTGCGATTTTTCACTTTTAACTGCTTCATGAAAGGGGGAGAGCTTTATGGATGAATATTTCGTTGGCCACAAAAAGCACAAAATTGACGCCAAGGGCAGAATATCAATTCCTGCAAATATGCGCAGTGGGCTTGGCAGTGAATTTATTGCAAGCCGTGGTTTCGGTAAATGCCTTGCTCTCTATCCGATGGAGGAGTGGAATGCGTTTATGCAGAAAATTCACGATACTGTTAATCAGAAGGACAGAAAGCAGCTTGAATTCTTCTTCTCCGCCAATGCCGAAAAGGTTGGGCTTGACGGGCAGGGAAGACTCCTTCTTAATGAGGAAAACAAAAAATGGGCAAAGCTTGATGATGCTGTTGAGGCAGAGGTTTTCGGTAATAATAAACGAATTGAGATCTGGAATTGCGAGCTCTTCAGCGAGCAGCTTAATACAATTGAGTATCAGGCAGTAGAGGATATTCTTGACGAATATGGAATTTAACCATAAAAGCGTGCTGTTTGATGAAGCAATAGCGGCACTTGAATTAGACAAATCAAAAATTATCGCAGACGGCACTGCCGGCGGCGGAGGCCATTCAAGGGAAATTGCTAAAGCGGCAGGGCGCCTTATTGCAATAGACAGGGACCCGGATGCGATTGCCGTGCTGGGCAAGCGCCTTTCGGAATTTGATAACGTAACAATTGTTCAGGATAATTTTTCAAACATCAAAGGCATTCTTTCCTCGCTTGAAATCAGCGGGATTGACGGCTTGCTGCTTGATCTCGGCGTAAGCTCCTTTCAGCTTGATAACGGCGAGAGAGGTTTTTCCTTTCATCAGGATGCGCCGCTTGATATGAGAATGTCAAAAACGGGTCTTTCGGCCTTTGATGTTGTTAATGAATATAATGAGGCCGCTCTTGCGGATGTTATTTGGAAATACGGTGAAGAAAAATTTAGCCGCAGCATCGCAAGAAATATAGTTGCTTCAAGGGCTGAAAAGCCGATTGAAACCACCTTTGAGCTGGTTGATATAATTAAAAAATCAATGCCTGCAAAGGAACTGAAAAAGGGGCATCCTGCCAGAAAAACCTTTCAGGCGATAAGAATTGAGGTTAACGGCGAGCTTGAAAGCCTGCGCCGCGCGCTTGATGATGCGTTTGATTGCCTTAATCCGGGCGGCATAATTGCCGTGATAACCTTCCATTCGTTGGAGGACAGAATCGTTAAAGAAAAGTTTGCGGATTGGACAAAGGGCTGCACCTGCCCGAAGGAATTTCCGGTCTGCGTGTGCGGCAATAAGCCAAAAGGAGAATTGCCGTTCAAATCGAAAGCGCCAACTGAAAGGGAGCTTGAGGATAATTCAAGAGCAAGATCGTCAAGATTAAGATCGTTCAGAAAATTTTGACGTATCTTTAGGAATAATAAAGAGGGGGAGAGGTTAATAATGGTTCAGAGCAATGATTTTCGCAGATATTCATATAGCTCAGATGCTTCATATGCGCTTGGTGCATTTAATCAGACGAGAAGCTCTGCTGCGCCTAAGCTTCGCCCCGATACGGGCAAGGAGCTCAGACTTGCGCCTAACAGCAAAAGAAAAAGTCAGAAGGAGCTGCAAAGCGAACAGCATAAAGCATTTTCAAAAATGCTTTTGATTTTCGGTGTAACGCTGTTTTGCCTTGCAATGTTCTCGGCTGTTTTATTCACTTATGTTCAGAAAAACGAGCTTAACACCAGCATCAGAAAAATAAAGAACGATATTGCAATCGCGCAAAGCGAAAACGTCAGCCTAAATGCAGAGCTTGAATCCATGGTTTCAGTTTCGCAGATTGATGCTTATGCAGTTGAAAATCTGGGGATGACCCGCTTGCAGTCAAATCAGATTAAGTATATTGACACATCTGAATATAAGCTTCAGCGTGCTGCATCAGCTGCGGCAGGCGATGTTGTTGCGCCTGATGAGGAATCGCAGATAATGGTTGATGCTAATGCTGGCGATTAGTAATAAAAATATTTTTGTTTAAGTATTATATTGAGAGTTGGGTTTTTCTCAACTCTCAATAAATATATTATTTATAAGACTTATAATATATAACTTAAGTCTATGTTTGGTATGATAATGCGAAAGGCGGTTAATTATGGCAGGTTTCAGGAAAGGATTGGCTAAAAAGGCAATTGCTCTCGGTATGGTGCTTGCCCTCGGCTTCACGGGNNCGGCTGACGTCGGTCGCATTTTTTATATCCAGATTGTTAAAGGCTCTGAATATGCCGAAAAGGCTCAAAGCCAACAACTTTCCGATAAGGAAATTGAGGCAATGCGCGGCACGATATATGACAGTGCCGGCAATGTCCTTGCTCAGTCTGCCACGGTTTGGACGGTTTTCCTTGATCCCTCTAACATTAAAGAGGATGATCGCCAAATGATTGTTGATTATCTTGCCGAAACCTTTGAGTATGATGATGAGCAGAAGGCAGAACTTCAGGAAAAGAGCGAGGCTGATAATCAGTATCAGGTGGTTGAGAAGGACGTTGAAAACAGGATCAAGGAAAACATTGCCTCCTTTGTTTACGAAAACAAGCTTTCCCTGTGCGTCGGTTTTGAGCAGGCAACAAAAAGATATTATCCTTATGGCGAGCTTGCTTCCTCTGTAATTGGCTTCACCGGAGCGGATGACCAGGGTCTTGAGGGGCTTGAGGCTTATTATGATGAGATGCTGACGGGCGTTAACGGCAGAACAATCACCGCAAAGGATTCAAAAGGAAATTCAATTTCGGATGATTATGAAACTTCCGTTGCTCCGCAGGACGGTTATTCACTTAATTTAACGATAAACACAACCATTCAGTATTATCTTGAGAAAGAGCTTAAAAGCACGCTTGAGGAATATTCTGCAAAGGGCTGTTACGGTGTTGTTATGGATTGCAACACGGGCGCGGTGCTTGCAATGGCGTCACTGCCTGATTTTGATTGCAATAATCCGAGAACGATCACTTATGATAAATACATAGAGGAAATTCAGGAAACAGAGGGCGATGAGGAAAAGGCGCTCAAGGAAAGCGAATATGTTCAGCGCCAGTGGAGAAATTTCGTTATTTCGGATACTTATGTTCCCGGTTCTGTTTTCAAAACCTTTATGGCTTCAGCCGCTTTGGAGGAAGATGTTGTTAATCTTGACACGTCTTATACCTGCACAGGCTCAATTCAGGTCGATAAATACACGATGCATTGCCACAATCATGCAGGTCACGGCACGGAAAATTTAACCCAGGGGCTTGAAAACTCCTGCAACCCGTTCTTTATAACCATCGGCCAAAAGCTCGGCGTTCATAATTATTTCAAGTATTTCGATGGATTTGGCTTCACAAAGAAAACCGGAATTGATCTTCCCGGTGAAGCAAGCCCGCAATATTATGAGGAAAATGAATATGGCATTGTTGAGCTTTCCTCCGCATCTTTCGGGCAAACAAACAGCTTAACACCCATTCAGGTTTGCACCGGCCTTTGCGCAATTGCAAACGGCGGAAAGCTGGTTAAGCCTTATGTCGTTTCTGAAATCAAGGATTCAGAGGGCAACACCGTTTCAAAAACAGAGCCAACGGTTGTTCGTCAGGTTATAAGCGAGGAAACCTCAAAAACCGTCTGCACGATGATGCGCTCCGTTGTTGATAACGGAACGGGTAAAAACGGCTATGTTGCCGGTTACAACGTCGGCGGCAAAACAGGAACCTCAACCAAGCTCGGCGAAAGCGCGGAGGGCGAGAAGGATAAATACATCGTTTCCTTCGCTGCAATTGCCCCATCCGATGATCCTCAGATTGCAATGCTCATCATCTGCGATGAGCCAAGCGTTGATCTCGGCGGCGGCGCAATCTGTGCTCCGATTGCCGCGGTTGTTATCAAAGAGGCAATGAATGAGCTTGGAATTGAGCCGAAATACAGCGAGGATGAATTAAAGGATCTTTCAATCAAAACCCCTAATGTTATTGGCAAAAGCGTTGCTGATGCTGAAAGCACTCTCGGCAATTCAGGACTTAACTATAAAATCATCGGCGATGGGGACACGGTTCTCAAGCAGTCGCCCACTAATAATGACACAATTCCGAGCGGCGGCAAGGTTGTGCTTTACACTGAATCAAAGGAAAAGCAAACCGCAACCGTTCCCGATTTCACGGGCTTAACCGTCACGGAGGCAAACCGATTGGCTTCAGACACAAATCTGAACATTGAGATTGCCGGAAATGATTCCGCAAACGCTCTTGTTGTTGCTTATAAGCAAAGCGAGGCAGCAGGCACTGAGGTTGAAATCGGCTCCGTAATCACCGTAACCTTTAAATCAACACAGGCAGTGCTTGATTAATAAACAAATTTACCCAAAGGTGGGAATTAATATGAAACTTTCACAGCTTTTAGAAAACGTTAAACACAGCGGCTTCACTCGCGATGTTGAGGTGCTCGATGTAACCCAGGATTCGCGTCAGGTTAAAGAGGGCTCTCTATTCGTTTGCATTGCGGGCGCAAATTTTGACGGCCGCGCCGTTGCAGAGGAAATGCTTGAAAAGGGCGCTGCTGCGGTTGTAAGCGATTACGATCTCGGGCTTTTTAATCAGATTATTGTTGAAAACACCCGTCTGGCATATTCGCTCATCTGCGCAAACTTTTTCGGCAATCCTGCAAAAAAGCTTAAGCTCATCGGCTTAACCGGCACAAACGGCAAAACCACAACAACCTTCCTTGTTAAGCAGATTCTTGAGAATTCCGGCAAGCGTGTCGGCTTAATCGGCACCGTGCAGAATATGATCGGCAGTGAGGCTTATCCTGCAAAATTCACCACACCGGAGCCTTATGAGCTTCAAAAGCTTTTTGCGCAGATGGTTGAGGCCGATTGCGAATATTGCGTTATGGAGGTTTCCTCCCAGGCGCTTGCGCAGGGAAGAGTTGCAGGGCTTGAATTTGAAATTGGCGCCTTCACAAATTTAACTCAGGATCATCTTGATTATCATAAAACCTGGGAAAATTATTTCAATTCAAAAAGAATTCTGTTTGAGCATTGCAAAACTGCCGTTACAAATGCAGATGATAAATACGGCTTTGAAATCGTTAAGGAGCTGCCGTGCAAGGTTGTCAGCTATGCAATCAACACAAACAGCGCGGATTATGTTGCAAAGAATGTTCAGTTCAAGGCAAGCGGCGTTGAATATCAGCTTGTCGGCGAGCTTATCGGCAAGGTTAATTGCCCGATTCCCGGCAGATTTTCTGTTTATAATTCACTCTGCGCGGCAACAATTGCGCTCACCCTCGGAATCAGCTTTGACAGCGTTCTTACCGCAATTTCAAAATCAAACGGCGTTAAGGGCAGAATTGAGGTTGTGCCAACCCCGGGTAAGAATTTCACAGCAATTATTGACTATGCCCATTCTCCTGACGGGCTTGAAAACATTATCTCCTCCCTTCGCGAAATTGCGCCGAAAAGGGTTGTAACTCTCTTTGGATGCGGCGGAGACAGGGACAGAACCAAGCGCCCGCTTATGGGTAAAATTGCGGCGGAGCTTTCAGATTTCTGCATTGTAACCTCTGATAATCCTCGCTCTGAAAATCCGTCCTCAATAATTGAGGATATTCTTGAGGGAATGGAGGGCGTTTCAACTCCTTACACCGTTGTTGAAAACAGAAAGGATGCAATCCGCTGGGCAATTCAGAATGCGCAGGAACAGGATATAATCCTTCTTGCCGGCAAGGGGCATGAAACTTATCAGATTTTGCCGACGGGCACAATTCATTTTGATGAAAGGGAGGCCGTTGCCGAAATTTTGGCAGAGGAAAAGTAATAATGGAAGAATTAAAACTATCTGAAATTGCTGCTGCAACCGGAGGTACGTTCAGCCAAGAGGCTGTTATTAATTCCGTTTGTATAGACACAAGAAAAATAACTCCGGGTTGCTTATTTATCTGCATAATCGGCGAGCGCTTTGATGCTCATCAGTTTGCTGCAGAGGCGCTTTTAAAGGGCGCCGCAGCCGTTATGATTTCAAGAGAGCTTGAGCTTAACGGCGGCGCATATGTTCTTGTTGATGATACCTCAAGGGCTATGCTTGCGCTTTCGGGTTATTACAGAAGCAAATTCAATATCCCGATTGTGGGCTTAACAGGCTCCGTAGGCAAAACCACAACAAAGGAATTTACAGCCCTTGTTGTCGGCGCAAAATATAAAACGCTTAAAACCCAGGGCAATCTCAATAATGAAATCGGTGTTCCGCAAATGCTGTTTCAGCTTGATAATTCGGTTGAGGCCGCGGTTATTGAGATGGGAATGAATCATTTCGGCGAAATCAGCCGCTTAACCCGCCAGGTTCGCCCAACGGTTGGCATGATAACAAATATCGGCGTTTCTCATATTGAAAATCTCGGCTCAAGAGAGGGCATCCTTAAAGCAAAGCTTGAGCTGCTTGAGGGCCTTGAAAAGGGTGCGCCACTGATTGTTAACGGCGATAATGATATGCTCGCAACCATAACGGCGGATGATTATCGGCTGGTTCGTTTCGCCATTAACTCTGATGCTGATTTTAAGGCGCTGAATATTTCCGAGGAAAATTCAAAAACCTCTTTCACCGTTTCTTATTACGGCAAGGAGCAGAATGTTGTAATTCCCGCAATCGGAGAGCATAATGTTTATAATGCGCTTGCAGCGTTTGCCGCAGGATATTTTATCGGAGTTGAACCGCAGGCTGCTGCCGATGCACTTTCCGAATACGTTCCTGCCGGAATGAGGCAGAAATGCGTTGATGCAAACGGCATAACCTCAATTGAGGATTGCTATAACGCCTCGCCCGATTCAATGCGCGCGGCGCTGAAAACGCTTGCCTCCGTTAAGACAAATAAAAAAATCGCCGTTCTATCCGATATGCTGGAGCTTGGCGATTACAGCGATGATGCTCATTACCAGGTCGGCCAAACGGCGGCTGAATACAATATTGATTATCTTCTCTGCGTTGGCACGGCGTCGGAAAAAACCGTTTGCGGCGCAAAGGAAAACGGCCTTGAAAATGCTTTCCTTTTTGAAAGCAAGGAGGCTTTAACAGAAAAGCTTTTTGAAATCGCGCATAAAGGCGATGCGGTTTTGTTTAAAGCAAGCAGGGGAATGCATCTTGAGGATGTGATTTCCGCAATTTATAAAAGGTGGGATTTTTAAATGAATGTTACATATGCAATAATCATCAGTGCGGTAATTGCCTTTGGTGTAACCGCTGGTCTCGGTTTCATTGTAATTCCGTGGCTCAGAAAGCTGAAATTCGGGCAAACTATTCTTGATATCGGCCCTTCCTGGCATAAGTCAAAGCAGGGCACGCCAAATATGGGCGGCATTATGTTCGGAATAGGCATTATATTTGCCTTTGCGGTTTCAGCAATTATTTTCGTCACCCTCGGCGGAGAGATGGAATCCGATTATTCCTCAATTCTTGTCGGCAGGGAAAATGTGCTTATTATCGCAGGCGTTGCGCTTGCGCTTGGCTGCGGCCTTGTTGGCTTCTGTGATGATTTCATCAAGATTAAGCTCAAAAGAAACGAGGGGCTTTCCGCAAAGCAAAAAACTCTTGGCCAGCTTGTGATGACGGTTGCATATGTTTTAACCCTTTGGGTTTCAAAAAACTATGTTTGGTATCTTCCTTTTATCGGCACCCTTGATTTTTCAAAGAATGTTTTCACGGCAATTGTTTTCTGGGTGCTTTCAATAATTATTGTTTACGGCTGTGTTAATTCCGTTAATCTCACCGATGGAATAGACGGCCTTTGCTCAAGCGTAACCGCAACGGTTGCAATTGCATTTATTATTATTTCGTATATTCAGGGCTTTGCGGGCCTCGGAATTGTTTCTGCGGCGCTGCTTGGCGGCGTTTGCGGCTTCCTATGCTGGAACTGGAATCCTGCAAAAACCTTTATGGGCGACACCGGATCGCTCTTCCTTGGCGGCATGGTTGCCTCGCTCGGTTTTGCAATCAAATGCCCGCTTCTGCTTCTTCCGATCGGAATTATATATGTTTGCGAAACAATGAGCGATATTATTCAGATCGGATATTTCAAGCTCACTCACGGCAAGCGAATTTTCAAAATGGCACCGATTCACCATCATTTTGAAATGTGCGGCTGGAAGGAGAAAAAGATTTGCGTTGTTTTTTCAACGGTTAATGCAATCGGTTGCGCAATCGGCGTTCTGCTTATTGCCTTTGGCAATGCAAAATAAATTTGATTAATACACACTTGGCAAAAGGATTGTGATAATATGCCTGAAAAATTAACACCACCGGTCCGTTATCCTCATAATGATGAGCCTGCTCAGCAGGAAAAAACGAGCAAAAGCAAAAAAGCCCGCAGGGAGTTTGCGCGAGATAAAGGCGAAACTGTTGTTAAGGCAAACAAAAAATTCGGTTTTGCAAAGGTTAAGGCGGATTTATTTGTAACAGGCGGGATTGATATTCCGTTTTTTGCCCTCACGGTTGTTATTCTTGCAATCGGGCTTGTTATGCTTTTTTCAGCTTCTTATCCTTATTCATATTTTATGAGGGGCAATTCTTATCATTATTTTTTACGGCAGTTGATTTTTGCAGTTTTCGGCGTTGCGGTAATGCTTTTTGTTTCAAAACTGAATTTTAAGATTTTTAAGGCAGCAGCGCCTTATCTTTTGGGTGTAACGCTTCTTTTGCTGGTTGTTGTTTTGTTTTATCACACCAGCGTTTCCACCGATGAGGGCGAAGCATTCAGAAGATATATGAAAATACCCGGCACTCCGCTGACATTTCAGCCGTCGGATATTGCAAAGTTTACTTTAATAACAACACTTGCAACTTATTTCACCCTTTATTATAAAAAACTCAAAAGCTTCACCTACGGCTTGTTGTTCCCGGCGGGGATAATCGGCGTTCACTGCCTTCTTATTGCTGCAGAAAACCATCTTTCCGGCACAATCATCGTTGGTTTAATCGGACTTTCTCTGATTTATGCAAGCGTAACAGGAAAGGGAAATAAAAGAATCTTTTTCATCGGCTTCGGCTTTCTTGTTGCGATTGTTTTGGTTATGTTTATGTTTCCGGAAATATTTCCGAAATATATTCAAACAAAGCTTGAAGCTTTCAATAACAAGGATTTTGAGCCGCTCGGCGCACGCTGGCAAACCAATAATTCGCTTTATGCAATCGGTTCCGGCGGCTTTTTCGGCCTTGGCCTTGGCAACTCAAAGCAGAAATATCTCTATGTTTCCCAGCCGCAAAACGATTTCATTTTCTCAATCGTATGTGAGGAGCTTGGCTTCATCGGCGCAACTGTAATAATTCTGCTATTTGCCGCTCTTGTAATCAGGGGCTTAATGATTGCCCTACGCTCTCCGGACAGATTTGCTTCGCTCACTGTTATCGGAATTATGGTTCAGGTTGGCGTTCAGGTGGTTTTCAACATTTTTGTTGTCACCGATTCTATTCCAAACACGGGAATCGCTCTTCCGTTTTTCAGCTATGGCGGCACCGCGCTGGTTATGCTTTTGTTTGAAATGGGCGTTGTTCTCGGAATATCACGAAAGGCTAATCAAAGAAAGGTTATTGAGGAATGAAAATTATGTTTGCAACTGGCGGCACCGCAGGGCATATTAATCCCGCGCTTGCGGTTGCCTCTTACATAAAAGAAACCAATTCTGCTGCAGAAATTTTGTTTATCGGCACTGCAGATCATATGGAAGCGCGCCTTGTTCCGAATGCCGGCTTCGATTTCAAAACAATTGAAATCAGCGGTTTTCGCCGTTCCTTCTCTCCCTCTGCAATTTCCCATAATCTGAAAACGGTTTCCCGCCTTGTTAAATCAAAGGGCGAGAGTAAGAAGATAATAAAAGAGTTTCAGCCGGATGTCTGCGTCGGCTTCGGGGGTTACGTTTCAGGCCCGGTGCTTCAGGAGGCGGCTTCGCTCGGCATTCCGTGCTGCATTCATGAGCAGAACGCTTATCCGGGTATAACAAACAAAACCCTTGCCAAAATGGTTGATGCCGTTATGCTAACGGTGGAGGATGCAAAGAAACATCTAGATTGCAAAAATCCGCCGGTTGTTACCGGCCTTCCCGTCAGGGGAGAAATTATGAGCGCTGATAAAGAGCTTTCCCGTGCAGAGCTGGGGATTAATGACAGCAAGCCTCTCGTGCTTTCTTTCGGTGGCTCGCTCGGCGCAGAGCCTCTTAATAAGGCAATGCTTGACATTCTTGTTAAAAATGCAGAGCTTGGTAACTATCATCACATCCATTCCGTAGGTACAAACGGCGGGGATTTTCTCAAAAAATTTGAGGAGGCCGGCTTTGTAAACGGCAAAAAAGGCCTTGTTGAGGTTCGCAAATATATTGATAATATGGATGTTTGCATGGCGGCGGCTGATCTTGTTATCGGCAGGGCAGGGGCTTCCTCGCTTTCGGAAATTGAGGCGCTCGGCAAGGCTTCCATTCTGATTCCAAGCCCTTATGTTGCGGAAAATCATCAGTTCCATAACGCAATGGCGCTTGTTAACCGCAATGCGGCTCGCATTATTGAGGAAAAGGATTTAACCTCTGAAAGCCTTAACGAAATGATTAATTCTTTGCTTTCCGATAAGGCAGGGCTTCTTGAAATTGAAAAGAATGCAAAGGATATGGCAATACTTGATTCAAGGGAAAAAATTGCCGAAATTATCCTTTCGCTTGCTGATAAAAAATAAGCTTTTAGCAAAATGCCCTTACCTGCATAGTATGGAAAAGACTATGCACGGCAGGTGGGTAATTTGGAAAAACTGGTTATTAACGGCGGCAAGCAGCTTGGCGGAGCGATAAGCGTTCATGGCTCCAAAAATGCGGTTTTGCCGATTATGGCAGCTTCGCTTTTAATCCGCGGAGAAACGGTTTTACATAATGTTCCGGATTTAAGCGATGTCAGCGCTTCAATCGATATTCTTGAATATCTCGGCGCTTCCGTAAAAAGGGAGGGCAGCAGCCTGATTATTAATGCTGCAGATATAACTAATAATGATATTCCGGATAATCTGATGCGAGAAATGCGCTCGTCAATCATCTTTCTCGGTTCGCTTCTTGCAAGGTGCCGCCAGGCATCGATGTGCCTCCCCGGCGGGTGTGATATCGGTGTCCGTCCGATTGATCTGCATCTGGAATCATTAAGCTTGCTCGGCGCAATGATTGAGGAGCGTGGCAGCTGCATCTCCTGCATTGCAAGGGAGCTTCGCGGCGCAAAGATTGTGCTTGCCTTTCCAAGCGTAGGTGCAACGGAAAACATAATCATTGCTTCAGCTCTTGCAAAGGGCAAAACAACAATAATAAATGCTGCAAGAGAGCCTGAAATCTGCGATCTTGCCGATTTTTTGAATTTCTGCGGGGCAAGAATTAGCGGAGCAGGGGAAGGCGTTGTTGAAATTGAGGGTGTTGATTTTCTACGCCCGGCGGAGCATAGTATTATTCCGGATCGCATTATCGCATCAACCTATATGAGCGTTGCGGCGCTTAATGCAAAGGAGCTTGTGATTAAGGATATTATTCCTTCGCATCTTTCTCCCGTTATTCCCGTTTATATGAGAATGGGCTGCAGGCTTTTTCTTTCTTCTAATGAAATGAAGCTTGTTTCGCCGAAAAAGATAAAGCATATTAAAAGTATAAAAACAATGCCTTATCCCGGGTTTCCCACGGATTGCCAGGCAGTTGCCGCGGCAGTTCTGATAAAGGCAAGGGGCACTTCGGTTATTTCTGAGGGCGTCTTTGAAAACCGCTTTAATTATGCGGCAGAGCTTAATCGTTTTGGCGCTGATATTAACGTCAGCGGCAGAACGGCAATTATATATGGCGTTAAAAGCCTTTGCGGTGCAAATGTTAAATGCACGGATTTAAGAGGCGGCGCGGCAATGGTTATTGCGGCGCTTTCGGCTGAAGGGGAAAGCACGGTTTCAGATATAGGGCATATTGACCGCGGTTATCAGGCAATCGAAAACAGTCTTTCAGAAATAGGTGCCGATATTAAGAGGATAAAATATGAAAAAAAGGAATGTTAAGAAAAAGGAATATATTCTTCCGGAGAATGCGGCGGATATTAATTTAGAGCCTCCAAGGCGCAATGAGCGCCAGAAGGCACAGCTTTCCCAAAAACCCGAAAGGCGTAGCAACAAACCGGAAGAGCTTTCCAAAACAGAGAAAAGAAGCAGGCAGAATAAAAAGCGCAGGCTCAAAAACAGAGTCAGGCATATTATGCTTTCAATTGCTTTGATTGCGCTTCTGATTGCTGTAGGCGTAACGCTTTCGTTAACTGTTTTCTTTAAAATAGAAAACATCAGCGTTTCAGGCAGCGGAGTTTATTCAGAGTCAGATGTTATTGCATACAGCAATATCGATGTCGGCGATAATCTTTTTCTTATTGATGAAAACAAGGTGAATGAAAGTATAACGGAAAACCTTCCTTATATTTATAATGTCAGCGTGAAAAGAGTTCTTCCGTCAACGGTTAAGCTTGTTTTAACTGATGCAGTTGTTAAATACAGCATTGAAACTGAAGAGGGTTATATTCTTCTTGATGACAATTTCAAAGTGCTTGAAACCAATGCGCAGCATCTTCCCGCAGCAACAACGTGTATTATGGATGCTTCGGTATCATCAGCGCAAGCGGGATATAAGATTGAATTTGAGGATGAAACAACAGCCGATTGCCTTAACAAGCTTTCAACAATTATCAATTCACTTGATATGACAGAGGCAACCTCAATCAGCAGCACGGATATTAATCATAATTATATTGTTTATGAAGGCAGAATAACCTTTGAGTTAGGTGTTATTGATGATCAGGCAGAGAGCAGGGTGTTAAGAGGGCTTGCCGCCTGTGAGCAGCTTGATGAAAGCAATCCGGAATCAAGCGGAACGCTTAATCTGCAAAGTGACAAGCAAGTTTACTTTACAGCTGATTAAAAGGTTACATTTCGTAAAGTAAATAACTTTACAAATGCGTTTATTTTTGTCGTCATTTTTACTGTTTTGTAAAATTTGCACAAAGAAAATAAGATTATATCAGAAATCTTTGAAAAAATATTTTTACAAAATTCAAAAAAAATATTGCAAAATAGTTACAATATTGTTACAATGATAAAGCAAAGACGGCAAAAAGTCTGAAATAATATATTTAAGGAGAAATAAAGCTATGGGAAGATACGAAATTGACAACGAAGACAGCAAGGTTGTTTCAATCAAAGTTGTAGGCGTCGGCGGTGGCGGCGGAAACGCTGTTAACGGCATGGTGCGTTCAAATATTCAGGATGTTGAGTTTATCGCAATTAACAGCGATAAGCCCGCTCTTTCAAAATCACAGGCATCACAGAAAATCCTTATTGGTGAAAAAACAACAAAGGGACGCGGTGCCGGCGCAAGACCTGAGGTTGGTAAAAAGGCTGCTGATGAGAGCAGAGAGGCAATCACCGATGTTCTTTCAGGCGCTGAAATGGTGTTCATTACTGCCGGAATGGGCGGTGGCACAGGCACAGGCGCTGCTCCGGTTGTTGCTCAGGTTGCTAAAGATATGGGCATTTTAACTGTTGGTGTTGTAACCACTCCTTTTGCTTTTGAGGGTAAGCGCCGCATGGCTCAGGCTCAGCAGGGTATTGATGAGCTTGCTCAGTATGTTGATTCCATTATGGTTATTCCTAATGAAAATCTTAAGTTTGTAACAGATGAGAAGATCACCTTCAGCAATGCATTTGAAATCGCAAATGATGTTCTTCGCCAGGGTGTTCAGTCCATCTCAGATCTCGTTAATGCAACAGGCCTTGTTAACTCTGACTTTGCCGATGTAACAGAGATTATGAAGGATGCAGGCTACGCTCACATGGGCGTTGGCAGAGCTAAGGGCAAGGATAAGGCAGAGCTTGCTGCTCAGCAGGCAATTTCCAGCCCGCTTCTCAACACTTCAATTGACGGCGCTCGCGGTGTTCTTCTTAATATCACAGCTTCAACCGATATCGGTCTTGAGGAAATTGATGCTGCTTCAACAATCGTAACAAACGCTGTTCATCCTGATTGCGAAATCATCTGGGGCGCTAACTTTGATGAAAGCCTTGAGGATGAGATGGTTATCACCGTTATCGCAACACGCTTCGGTGAAAAGGGTCCGAACGGTCAGATAAAATCAACAACGGCTAATATTGAAGTTGCTCCTCCTGCAGAGGTACCGGCTCCAAGCAGCTTCAATTCAAATGATGATAATGATTTCGATGAAATCGTAAGCTTCTTCAGAAAATAATTTCTTTACATAGCATTAAATCCCAAGGTTATGCCTTGGAATTTTGCATTTTTATAATGATTGATATTGTTTTGTCAGTATGAATGCTAATATGCATTTTGTTGAAAATTCCGTTAAAAAAATGTTTATGTAAAGAAATTTGCTTTACAATTAGTGTCTGCCAATGCTCTTTTTTGTTTAAAACTATGTGGAAAATTTTGTTTTTTAACATTTTTAACATTGTTTTAAACATTTTCTTTAACAATCGTTATCTGTAAAGCAATATTGCTTTACAAAAAAATAAATCCCGTATGCAGTTTTTGCATACGGGATTTTTTGGATTAATTGAATTACCATTGCGATTTTGTGTATGAACGGATAATATTTGTAACAATATTATCTCTCTTAAAGCCTTTTCCTTTGCCCATCTTTTTCTGATCCTGTATTTTACCCATTCGCATTGTGATTGCTCCAGTGCGGTCAAGGATTTTGTCAATCGGGGGAATATCGTTAAAGCGGTATTCGCCCTCGGGCGTTTCGTCAATCAGTCTTGTTGCAAGCGCCGTGTTTGCAAATTTCTTAACTGCCGTCATTGCAAGAATAACAATGCTGTTGTCCTCCGGAAGGGTTAAGCTTTTCTTGTTTCTCACATCAAGCTCATACATATAGAAATATGCTTTGCCGTTCGGAATAACTCCCTTCGGATGGTTTGTGTGGGTGAATTCAAGCGCCGGATTTGCGTTTTTAATTAAAGCCGTCTGATTAAGTCCTGCCATATCAAAAACGCCGATTGGCTCTTTAAATGAATGAATTGTCAGCTCAATCTCTTTATTGTCAGCAAGGAAGGTTGCCTCTTTATCATCAAGTGTTGAGGCAGCAAGCATATAAAGCTTTGTTGCCGCCTTGGGAATTTCAAGGGTTTGCCCTCTTGCAACCATTATGTCTGCATTGGCATTCGGGTCAGTCAGCCTGAAAGTGATGCCTCCGTATGTAAGGCTTTCAGGATAAAGTTCGGCAGGGAGGGAACATCCGCCGCCCTGGATAATAACGTTGCGCATATCCTCTCGTGAGGTGAAGCCCTTTGAATTGCATTCAAGCTCCATTTTCTTAAAGCTTTCCTTTGCCGCCCTTTCCGGTCTCTTAAGATAAAGCTTAAAGGTTTTTACGCAATATGGCTCAATATCAAAAGAAACGCTGTTACCGCTGAATTTTGCTTCGCAGATGTTTTCTTCGTTTGCAAGTGCTTCGTAAGCCGCCTCAATCTTTTCGCAAAGATTAATCTTCACATTCTTGTGTGCTCTGCCGATGCCCTCGTTAACTCTTATGATAATTGCTTCGTCATCCTCTGCCGCTTTGATTGCGCGGATGATAACTCCGTCATCGCTGATGTCTGCAAAGGAAAAGCGGTCTGAAAGCTTGCCCTTTCTGCGTGATCCGGTTTGGAATGCTATAAGCGGCTTTTGGAAAAGCTCACTCTGCGTCTGCGTTCCGTTTTCAAATCCGCCTTCGTGTGCAAAAATTCCGAATGCAAATTCATTTCTGCCAAGGTCCTGCATATCCTGCCTGGTTTCCTTTGTAAACGCACCGGCAGGGGTGTGCATAAGCGTTAAGCGCAGCGTGTTTGACGCCGGTTTATCCCAGCCGTATTTGCAGTCAGAAAAAATGCTGACTCCGTATTCATTGCTACCGGCTGTTATGTCCGCCCATTTTTGCGCGGGAACCTCAAACAACTGCTCTGAATTATTACCTCTTTTGATAACGCCAAGGCCTAAATCATAGGTTGCCGTTTCATTATAGCAGCTGAAGGGGAACACTGCTTTTAACAGTGAGCGGCGTGAGCGCCAGTCAAGCTTATTGTCAATCCTGATAAATTGGCTGCCGCTTGCAAGCGAAACGGTCTGCTCAATTTTTGAATGGTTAATAACTCTTGTGATTTTAACAGATGCCCTTGCAGGCCCGTTTTCGGTTATTTCAAATTCCGGCTGGTTTGCAAAAACCTCCGGCTCAGCCTCAACATCGGCTCTTCTCAACTCCCAGCTCGGGTAATTGAGCGCGCCGGTGTTTGAGAATTTTGCAATCTTGATTGGAGATTCCAAAAGCTGGCGTTTGTTTTCCTTGTCAACTATTGAAGCAATGTCTCCGTTTTTGTTGAAAAGGATCTGATATTTCTCATTTTCAAGCGCGTGCTCAAAGGCTTTAACGTCGGTTTTGATTTCGCAGGCCTTGTTAGCTGCTTGTATATCGTATGCTCTGAAGCCAAGCGGGCCAACCTCCGCCATAAAGGCAATTTCAAACTCCTTGCCCATCTTGTTGATTATCTGGCTCGGAGTTTCGTTTCCATCCTTATCAACAACCTTGATAAAGGTGGAATTGTGGTTAAGCTTTACTTTTGCGTTAACAACATCGTATCTCTTAATCGCTGAGGGATTGTTAACAATAACCGCGCATTCGGAAATCCATTCGGTGTCAAGCTCGTTTGCGATTGCGCCCACTGCGCCGAGATATTCGGTTTGCAGCTGCTTTTGAGTAACGATGTAATCGTTGTGAGCATCGTTATAAACATCCATGTTGGAGGTGCCGGTAATGTCATCATGAAAATGATGCTGAATAATACGTTCCCACGCTCTGTTGATATTCTTCTTCGGATATTTATAAACGCCCAAAGCATCTGCTGCGGAGCATGCCTTTTCTGTGTAATCGGCAAGTGACTCACATTTTGCATTCTGCCTTTTGGTTGCGGTGCGTGAGGTGTAGCTGCCAACGCCGTGCTCGGTCATAACGAGCTCGTTATTCCAAACGGGCAGCTTGTCAAGCTCCTCCTGTGGAAGATTGCTCATATCCTCAAAATATTCAACGCTGGAAGCGGAAACGATTTCAAAATCAGATTCGCCGTTTTTCAAAACGCTTTCCTCAACTGCGGCAATGCTTTCCTCAGTCGGCGCGCCGCCTTCGTCACCCGTGCCGTAATAATGCATGGTCTGCGGCAGGCCGATTTCAAAGGCGTTTTTGGAAACCTTGTCAATAATGCTCACGTTGCCCCTGACGTCGCCGTCAAATTTAAAGCAATACGATCTTGCGTCAATGCTTGCAAGCACCTTTGCACCGTCAGGCCCTTGAAAATATCCGAGATCAAAGGGGATTCCGTATGCGGAGCCCCAGCTCAGCTTTTGTGTTGAGAACCCTGTGAGCCCCGAATGCTTCATAACGCTTGGCAGTGCATAGCCGAAGCCGAAGCAGTCAGGAAGAAAAATATCATTGCAGGGCTTGCCGAAATTCTTGGCAAAATAACGGTTGCCGATAAGAATATTTCTGAAAAGAGCCTCGGGCGAGGGAATGTTAACATCGCCGTTTTCAAATTCGCTGCCAACCGGGCACCATCTGCCCTCTGCAGCAAGTTCCTTAATATGCTCAAAATACTTGGGATAGTATTCCTCTATCAGCTTATAGCGAAACGCACCCTCAAAATTAAAACGGTAATGAGGATATTTTTCAATCAGCTTAACGTTTTGCTCAAGGGTGTTCTGAATATGCTCTTTGATTGTTTTTGCCAGATTCCAGCGCCAAACCGTGTCCAAATGAGCGGTGGCAACAACATATGCTTTTTTCTTTTCCATAATGCTTTACCTGTTATTCTTAAATAGTCTGGTTAACGCTTTTCAATGATTTCGTAGGTGAATTCATATTTTTCCTGCAAAGCCTTAACCTTATCCTCATTATCCTCAATAAAGGTTTTGGAATAAACGGATTTGCCGTCTACGGAATAATCCTTAACAATCTGATTAAGCTCCTTCCATGCTTCGTCAGCCTTGGGATAATCATCTTCAAATTTAATCAGAAATTCTTTGTGCTTGGGAATGCGGACTTTCATATTTTACTCCTCCAAAAATCAGATTATCTTATTATATATTTTTAACAATTATATATCAAGCCCAAATTTAAGGTTTTCATAAATTGTTTAAAGTTAAAATAAAATCCCGAAAGCTTGATGCCCTCGGGATTTGCTTTTATATTTTATCTTTTGTTTTCCTTTCGCGCAATGCTGATGATTCTGACGATCACACTCGCAAGCAAAAGGTTAACGGCAAGCTCAATAATAAAGTTAAAGCCAACAACGCCGGTGATAATAAACAAGCCTGCGCTTGCAACGCCTGCGGCCTCTGCCCAGGCATTGATAATGTCCATGAAAAACAGCTTGCAGCCGATAATGAACACTCCAGTGTTAACAACAGGGGCAACTATGCCGGCAATAACAACTGCGCCGAGATTTGTGTTTTTCTTAACGGTGTCATAAATTGCAACGGCAACGATGCAGGAAATAAATGCAAGTAATGCGGCTGCAACTGAAGCTACAAGCGAGGTATAGGCCCCAAGCTTATCTGCAAGCTTCTGATTAATTAAGAGCGTTACAACCAAACCGTAACCGATAATAAACACTGCTGAGCCAACAAGGGGAGAAGCAAATAAAGCGGTGCGTTTTGCATTTTTTGCTCCTGCTTTTTCAACTGCCTTAAATGCAAGGCTTGCGCATAAACCGGCAAGAATGCCTTTGAGCAAAACCACGCCAACGGTTTCAAAGGCTGAAACCGGAGGATTGAGCGCTAAAAACGGAGCTGCATCTCCGGAAATAAGAACGGCTGCCCCGAATGCTGCGCCGAGCCATGCTCCTGCGCCAATGCCGTAAATTGCGGCGCCGATAATAATCGGTGCCAGTGTTAAGGTTATGCTGAACATGCCGAATTTTATTGAGACTCCAAGCATCTGCAAAACCACAACAATCGCTGTGAGCAAACCGGTGCCTGCAATAACTCTTGTGTTTTTCTTCATATTAAGTTTTCCTTTCTGCTACTGCTCCAAAGCAAACCGCCCAAACACAAAGGCGGAGCGCCCGATAAAGCTATTTTTATCTGCGGATGCAATGCGGCTATATTATAATATGCGCAAGCTTTTTTTTCAACTGTTTTGAAAAACTTTTTTATTATTCTAACGATAACCTTGCTATGTGTATTTTTCACAAAAAAATTTTTTTACAAAATTAAAAATAATAAATAAAAAAAGTGGCAACCTAAAGGCTGCCACTTTCATAGTTATTAAACAAACAAACAACTATTTAGTATTATCTTCTTCGTTATTATTTAGTTGCTCTTTAATATCATCAAAGATTCCTAAATCAGCTAAAGTAGTGTGAGTAGATGAACTTTCTGATTGTGTAGATTTAGTTTTTTTAGATTTAGAAGGTCTAGGGTTTTCCCATGTTCTAGTATGAGAAACAGTGATTTTTTTAGCATCTTTATTAAACTCAGTAATCATGAAATCTAGAATTTCATCAACATTTGCTTTAGATTTATCTTCTTTAATTAATTGACTAGCAGGAGCATATGCTTCCATACCATATGGTAATTCAACGACTGCACCTTTATCTTTACGCAGTTCTATAATTCTACCTTGATGTATAGAATCTGGAGTAAAAATAGATTCATAAATTTCCCATGGATTTTCATCAATTTGTTTATGACCTAAGCTTAATCTACGATTATCAGTATCTATTTCTAAAACTACGACTTCTAATTCATCACCTATTTTACAAAATTCTGATGGATGTTTGATTTTTCTTGTCCATGATAGATCGCTAATATGAATTAAGCCATCTACACCTTCTTCTAATTCTACAAAAACACCAAAAGTAGTGAAATTACGTACTATAGCTTTATGTTTAGAGCCTACTGGATATCTTTCTTGAATATCTACCCAAGGATCAGGTAAAAGTTGTTTGATACCAAGCGACATTTTTCGTTCTTCTCTATCGATAGATAAGATAATAGCTTCGACAGTATCACCTACTTTAAGGAAATCTTGTGCAGAACGTAGATGCTGAGACCACGACATTTCAGATACATGTATTAAACCTTCTACACCTGGTATAATTTCTACGAAAGCACCATAATCAGCTATAGCTACTACTTTGCCACTAACTTTGTCACCAGCTTTGAGATTAGGATCTAATAAATCCCAAGGATGAGGAGTTAATTGTTTCAAACCAAGAGAGATACGTTTTTTATGCTCGTCGAAATCTAAAATTACTACATTTAATTTTTGTCCGAGTTGTACAATTTCTTCAGGATGATTTATTCTGCCCCAGCTAAGATCTGTTATATGTATTAAACCATCTATACCGCCTAAATCGATAAATACACCATAAGAAGTAATATTTTTGACTTCACCTTCTAAAACTTGACCTTTTTCTAATTTAGAAATGATTTCAGATTTTTGTGCTTCGATTTCTTCTTCTATTATAGCTTTATGAGAGACTACAACATTTTTAAATTCTTGATTAATTTTTACAATTTTGAAATCCATTGTAGTACCTACAAAAGCATCATAATCTTTAATAGGTTTAACGTCTATCTGACTGCCAGGTAAGAAACATTCTATGCCATATAGATCTACAATGAGACCACCTTTAGTTCTAGATTTTATATAACCTTGTACAATGGCATTAGCCTCGTATAATTCATTTATCTTGTTCCATGCTGAAAGTATTCTAGCTTTTTTATGAGATAATATTAATTGTCCAGTGCCATCATCTTGGCTCTCTACATAGACTTCGATTTTGTCACCTACCTTCAAATCTGGATTATAACGCACCTCATTGAGAGGAATCACACCATCTGATTTGTAATTAATATTTACAAATACTTCTCTCTCTCCAAATCCAATAACTGTACCTTCGATAATTTCCTTATCTTGTAGTACATTCAATGTCTTAGTGTATTTCTCTTCTAATTTTTGTCTATCGTCATCACGATAGTCCTTTGTCTCCATTATTAGAGCATCCCAATCAAATTCATCAGAAGACTTAGTTTTTGTAGTTATATCCTCTGATACATTAATTGTTTCCTGCTTTTGGGGATTAATTTCCTCACTTTCATTAGTGATTTCATTTGTTTGTACAACCTCGTTTAAATTTTCTTCTGGTTGATAATTTTTTTCATTTTCCATTCATGTTTTCTCCTTTCTTGAAAAACTTGTTCTCAAGTTTTTTTTGTTTGCAAAAGTACAAAAAAATTTTTATTTATCAATAATATTTAATATATTGAAATTGAATCTGTTACGTAATAGCAAAGATATGATAATTAGTATTATTAATATGCAATAGCATAATTATTTCTCAGACTCATATCTTTTCAATGCATTTGAATGTATTTCATTTATCCATTTAGCTAGTAAATCTGGTTTCAATACCTTTACCTCAACACCATATTGCAAAAGCTCTTGAATAAAATCATAAGTTATGAATATTTTCAACTTAATCATGAGTTCACTATCATTATCTACAATTATTTCTTGTGAGTTGTGTAGTGGCAAAGACTTTATATATTTACCTTGTTTGGGAGTAAATGATAATATTACTTCTTCAGGTGCCAAATCATCTAGCCTCACAATTCCATAGCAATATTTAAAATATTCATTTGCATCAAAATCTGTTGGCTCTGGAAAAGTTACGTTTGTTATTTTAAGTAGAGATATTCTGTCAAGAGCAAAAGTTTTAATCCTTTTGTCGGCTATATCTCTGGCAACCAAATACCAGCGGTTTTTGAATTCCTTCAAAATATATGGTTCTACATTGCGAAGTGTGGCTTCATTTTCATAAAACTTTTGATGATTAAAAGTAATCAGTTTATGTCCTTCAATGGCATCTTTTAAATCTAATAAATATTCTGTGCCAAGAGGTGTATGCATGTCTAAATGGACATATTTAGAAATATTTTCGCTAAATCTGAATGCATTTATAATGTCAAAGTATTCTAATAATCTCTGATTCTCATCGGTAGTGTCGTCTATATCTATATAGTATTTTTTAGTACTTTTATCAAAATTAATGATAATGCCATATAGCGACAGAATATCTTGTTTATCTCTCTGAAAAGTCCTTTGAGAAATTGAGAGATTATAATCAAGGTCTTCAGATTTTGTTTTAAGGTAATCTATGATTTCATCAAATGTGGCAGGGCCACGTCTCAGTCTATTTATAATAAAATTGTATCGCAAAAGGGTTTCTCGGGTAGACATGATATGCGGAGTCGTAATATTTTGTAAATTTATAAAATAATTTTTATTGCAAAACACTATTAATTTTTGGAGTTTAATATCTATTTGGACAATTTCTCTAATATTTTGCTTAAAAATTGTCTAAATGTATGCTTCTTTATTTTTTTTAACTGACGATTAAAACAGTCAGTTACGTTTTATTTTAAGAGTTTTGACCATAATTTTTANNTTAAGCTGACTTTGACCATTTTCTTTATCATATCTAGTCCATTGAAATTTTTCATTTGGTTTATTATATAAATTGAGGTATATATCCCAACATTTATAATAGTAGCGATCAATTATTACATTTTCATAATTCTGAATAGTAAAATATTTTGTTACAACTTTTCGTTCATTATCTACTTGTACTATTTTGTCTCTTTCTAATTTATCAAAAACTTCATTTCGTTTATCACCTAACACAAAAATCTTTAATTGAGATTTTGTATTATAAGGGAAAAGTGAGTATTTATTATAGTTAAAATGTAAATAACTATTCGGAGCTATGGATTCAGTTATTGTACTTTTGCATAAATCGTTTTGAAAGTTTTTTAATCTTTCATCATTAATTTGAGATTCAAAAGAATTGCAATCTATTTTAAATTTAACAACATCGTCAATCTTAAAAAATTCATTTATTATTTCAGATAAATTTGCATTTGTTAATATTTTTTTCCATGTATCTGCAGAATTATCATAAATAATTTCTTGAAAATGTTTGATTTTAGTAAATTTACTAATTAAAAAACGTAATAAAATAGACTCATTTTTGTAGTCTTCCATAACTCCATTGTCTACTCTTGAACTTTTACCGTCTTGAACGACTTTTTCAAAAAAATATTTCTTTGCTTTTTCAAATCTCATGTCAAAATTATTCCAATCATAAGAATCAGGAGCTGTTCTAAATAAAAAACGAATAGAGCCATGGAAAAATGCATATTTCTCGGCTTCTATGATTTTACTTTCCCATCCTGGTTCTAATATTTTGTTTGCTTTTTCCTTTTCTTCTTTTAGTTGTTCATACAAAATACCAGTATTTTTTATATCTAAATTTTTTAATTTATCATAAATATTATGTGAATCTTTTGATAATTTATCAATTTCTCGCATTGTATTTATCATAGATTGTATATTCACAATATTTGCATTCTCTACAATATTCCATACTACACGTTTCCATTTATTAAAAGAATTTTCTTCGTATTTCCCTTCTTCAAAATATCGGCACATCGCATAGAAAACTACTCTCTGTTGTTGATTTAATGTTGATATTGAATTATCTTCCTTATATATTGGGATAAAAGAAAATTTATATCCATTATTTTCAGCCCAAGATGGTAAAAATTGATTATTGATGTCATCTTTATTTTCATCTTTGAATGCATCAATTAAATTATCCAAAAATGTTTCAAAATTTTTGATAAAATCTGTATAGCCAAATGTTTTTATTATATTTTTATATGAATCAAAACTAGTAAACTGCACATTAGAATCATTGCCATTTTCCCCATATAAATATTTGAATGATATATTATTTTTTAATTCATTATTTTCTAATTTATTATTTTCTAATTTATTTGCGTTAAATGAATAATCATCACTATTTGTTTTGTTTTCATTTTTATTTTTAGCAGTTAATAAGCAATTTAGAAAATATCTATTTATAAATGCATAGTGAATTTCATCAATTCTGGAATCATTTGATCTAAATTTCCAAAAAAAGTCTGTCCATGTTGTATCAATCTTATTAGAAAAAGGTTTTATTTTATCAGATTCATTATTTTCTTTAATATAATTTTCAAATTCAGCTTTGAAGTTCTCAAAATTAGTTAGTTGTTTACCTCTGGCATTCATTTTTATATAAAGATCGTCAGACATATTTAGATTTTTAATATCAAGATAATAGAAAATTATTGGGCAAGTGGGACTTTTTAATATATCCCAATATTTTAGGAAATTTTCTTCGAAAATTTCTTCTATACCATCTTTAATATTATCGCCTTTTTTATCCTTAATTGGAGTACCGCTAAGCATATTTAGCATACTCTGAATTGTTGGATCTTGCTTCCACCCAGAGTAGAACCATGTTTGATTTTGTATAATTTGTGATATATTTGTGTTTGATTGTTCATTTGAAACTATGTCAAAATCAGCAAGTTTTTCACAAAATTCGCGAGATGAAGATCTGGTTTCGTAAGTAAATTTTTTGAAAACGGTTTTTTCTTTATCAGTTATATTGCCTGCTTTAAATGCAATGTACCAGTGTAGCAGCCACAGAGTAGTCAAACGCTGCTGCCCATCCAATGGATTTAGTCTGGCATTTTCATTATTCCCGTCATTTTCTACATTTCCATATACAAAATCTAATTTTAGTGGGTTACCTGTATCTAATGCATGTTTAAGATCTGTAAGAAATTTCTCACGTAGTTTTTCTTTTCCTAAGCGGCCTTGAGCATAATCTCTCTGAATGATTGGGATTTCTATTTTGTGATTATTTAAAAATTCCCAGAATGTTGTTTTTGGTGTTTGGTTATCGTTACACATAATATTATTAATTTAAAAATTTTGATAAAACTTCTTTAATATTTTTTTTGTAATTTTCAGCATCTATCTTGTTCCATTCACGTAGATTGTTAGGCAAAGGACTATAATATTTCAGAAAAACATTCTTAGTACAGGGAGGCACAAATGCTATTTCGCCATCTTCTACTTTTATTTCTATATTTTCTAACTTGTCATCAATAATAATTTTTTTGCCTTGATCTTTACCAAGAATAAATCTACGTTTAGCTGCAAAAATAGCATTACCATATCCTCTATTAGTTGATGAATCTAACAAAGCAAAATTCCAAATCATATTCTTTTCATCATCCTTCAGAGCATTATCATTTGAAGGCTGAATTATTTTTTTTAGATCATCAAAATTATATGATTTAGTATCATTGTTATTACTAACATCATTATTTTTAATTTGTTCCAAATAATCATTTATTGCTGTTTTTAATTTGATGCCTTCTTTTAATTCTATGTTTTCATCATCTATGCCTATATATGATGACAATAGCCATTCTTTTTGGTCATTTTTATCTTCAAGAGTATTTTCTGTGGCAGGATCTATATGCTCAATATCCCATTTTTCCTTTTTATACAAGTGAAATGGAAATTTGTAAAAAATTGGTAACTTGTATTTATCACTTTTCTTTAAAGTTTGATTTTGATTAATGATAGTTTGAATATTATATAATAAAAGTAACGGCTTACATTGTGTTTTAGGATTTCCGTCAGTTTCATATATCTTATCTAAGTTATTACAATTTTTAATTACTTTTTTTATTTCTTCAATTATAAATTTATTTAAAAAACTCTCTTTGGTTTTAAATTCATTATTCCATTTTTTTTCTAATATTTTAATTAGCTTATAATTATTAGCAATTAAAAAGCCAATATAATGATATAATTCAAGATCATTGTACCATTCTTCAAAAGTTTGAAAAACATTTTTAATAATTTTCCAACTTTTATCAATTGTTTCTTTAGATCCA
>DCTO01000091.1:7735-7955 GCA_002329285.1 Ruminococcaceae bacterium UBA1438 | reverse complement strand
CCGCCAGCGTTATTGGGGCGAGCCTATTCCGATTGTTCACTGCGAGGATTGCGGCCTCGTTGCCGTTCCTTATGACGAGCTTCCGCTCCGCCTGCCGGAGGTTGAAAACTTTGAGCCCGGTCAGGATGGCGAAAGTCCGCTTGCAAAGATAGACAACTTTGTTAACTGCACCTGCCCAAAATGCGGAAAGCCGGCAAAAAGAGAAACAGATACTATGCCA
>DCTO01000091.1:0-7681 GCA_002329285.1 Ruminococcaceae bacterium UBA1438 | reverse complement strand
AACAAGGCATATGATTTATTCACGCTTCTGGCATCGCTTCCTTTATGATATCGGTGCCGTTCCGTTTAAAGAGCCTTATCTTAAGAGAACTGCGCAGGGCCTCATTCTCGGGCCGGACGGCGTTAAGATGTCAAAATCCCGCGGAAACGTTATTGACCCGAATGAGGTTGTTGATGTTTACGGGGCTGACGTTCTGCGCACCTACGTTCTCTTTATGGGTGATTATGAGCAGGCTGCCCCGTGGAGCGAATCAAGCGTTAAGGGCTGCAAGCGCTTTATAGACAGGCTTTGGAAGCTTCAGGAAATTCTTGTTGACGGTGAAGATTATTCAGATGCTCTTTCCTCCGCAATGCACAAAACCATCAAAAAGGTTTCTGAGGATATTGAGCAGATGAAGTTTAACACAGCTATTGCCGCCGTTATGACGCTGCTTAATAAGATTTACGATAACGGCAGCATTAATCGTGCAGAGCTTAAGGATCTTATCCTTATTGTTAACCCGTTTGCTCCTCACATCACAGAGGAAATCTGGCAGCAGGTTGGCTTTGATGGTATGCTGAATGAGGCTGAATGGCCGTCCTTTGATGAGGCCAAAACTGTTGATAACACTGTTGAAATCGTGCTTCAGCATATGGGCAAGGTGCGCTCACGCATTACCATTCCGGTTGATATGCCGCAGGATGAGGTTATTGCTCTTGCAAAGCAGGATGAAAAAATTGCAGCCGCAATTGAGGGCAAAACAATCAAAAAAGAAATTTATGTTCCCGGTAAGCTTGTAAACATAGTTGCCGTTTAAAAAAACGCGGCTTAATCTTTTCGTTAAGCCGCTTATTTTGAGGATAAAGTGATGAAAAATCCTTTTGAAAAGAATTGGACAAATTATAATAACGGCGTACCGCTTGACGACGAGGAGGTTTCAAGGCTTATCTCCGTTGTGCCGAGCGGCGCGCAGTACCGTCTGTCCCAGCGTCCGTTTTACCTGTTCGTCCATTTCGGAATGAACACCGCAACGGGCAGGGAATGGGGCTCGGGAACTGAAAAATGCGAGGATTTCACCATTAAAAAGGTTAAGCCGAAGCAGTGGGTAAAATGCGCAAAGGAGGCGGGTGCCTCCGGCATCATTCTCACCTGCAAGCATCATGATGGTTTTTGCCTCTGGCCAAGCCAATGCACGGATTTTTCCGTTAAAAACACGGATTACGGCAAGGATATCGTTAAGCTCGTTTCCGATGCTTGCCGCAGTGCAGGGCTTGATTTCGGCGTCTATCTTTCACCCTGGGATATGCATGAAAAGACTTACGGCACTCGCGCTTATGATGATTATTTTTGCAATCAGCTCACAGAGCTTCTTTGCAATTACGGCGAGATTTCAGAGGTCTGGTTTGACGGAGCAAAGGGCGCAAATGCCCGCGCATTTGATTATGACTGGCAGCGCTATTATAAGCTTGTGCGTGATTTGCAGCCGCAGGCGAATATTGCCGTGTGCGGGCCTGATATCCGCTGGGTTGGCAATGAGGGCGGCAAAACCAGGGAAAGCGAATATTCCGTTGTTCCTAAATATTTGCAGGATGCTGAAATTATTGCCCATTCAAGCCAGCGTAGTGAGGCTGATGCCGGCGCAATGAAAAAGCTCACCTCAAAGGATGAGGATCTCGGCAGCAGAGCCGTGCTTCAAAACGAAGGCGAGCTTTGCTGGTATCCGGCAGAGGTTGATGTTTCAATTCGTGATGACTGGTTTTGGAGCAAAAACGGCAACAATACCGTTAAAAATGCAAAAAAACTCTTTGAGCTTTATCTGAATTCTGTCGGCAACAATTGCACTCTGCTGCTTAATGTCCCGCCAACCGATAAGGGTGTTTTCCACCGCAAGGATGCAAAAGCGCTTAAAAAGCTTGGAAAAAGGATAGATGCGCTTTATTCAAAGCCCGTTATTGTCGAAAAGCTCGACGCTTTGGATAAACGGGATGAATATGTTGATTTCAATTTCGATTCCCAAAAGAAGCTCAGATATGCCGTTCTTTCGGAAAACATCCTGCTTTCTCAGCGTGTTGAAGCATTTGATATTTATCTCAAAAAGGAAAACGGGAAATTTACAAAGGCGTATTCGGGAACGGTTATCGGTTCAAAAAAAATTGCTCCGCTCGGCGGAAAAAAATGCATCGGCGCAAGGCTGGTTATCCGCCAAAGCCGCAGTACGCCCGTTATTGCCGAAATCGGCTTTTATGAATAATACCCAGGGAGGATTTATTATGACGGTAAAAGAGTATCTTAAGCAGATTGACGATGTTATCGCAAACGGTAAGTATAAGGATAACTGGCAGTCGCTCTACGGTTGCAAAACGCCTGACTGGTACTACAGAGGCAAATTCGGCATCTTCATTCACTGGGGAATTTACTCCGTTCCCGCATTTGGCAATGAATGGTATTCCCGTAATATGTACAATAAAAACCACAGGGAATTTGAGCATCACATCAAAACCTATGGCAGCCAAAAGGATTTCGGTTATAAGGATTTCATTCCGATGTTTAAGGGTGAGAATTTTGACGCCGCCAAGTGGATAGAAATCTTTAAGAACGCCGGCGCAAAATTTGTTATGCCCGTTGCAGAGCATCATGACGGCTTTGCAATGTATGAAACGGAGTTTAACCGCTGGAATGCAAAGGAAATGGGCCCGATGCGCGACATTGTCGGCGAGCTTAAAGCTGAATGCGAAAAGCAGGGCTTAACCTTCTGCGCTTCAAACCACAGGGCAGAGCATTATTTCTTTATGGGCATCGGCACAAGCTTTGATTCCGATATGAAGCCCGGCACTGAGTGGTTTGATTTTTACGCTCCCGCTTATTATGATGAGAATGTGGGAGACCGCACAATTGAAGCTTGCGATACTATTGATGAATTCCCCGCAAGCGAGGAATATCTTGAGGATTGGATGGTTCGTGTGTGCGAGCTGATTGATAAATATCAGCCCAAAATTCTTTATTTTGACTGGTGGATTCAGAATCAGTGCTTCAAGCCTTATCTAAAAAAATTGCCGCTTATTATTATAACCGCGCAGAGGAGTGGGGCGAAGAGGTTACTATTGATTTCAAGCATAATGCTTATCCTCTCGGCACTGCAACTCTTGATATTGAGCGCGGCTCACTGGGCGAAATTTTCCCGTATCCCTGGCAGACGGACACTGCAATCGGCAAGCGTTCCTGGGGATATACAAAGGATAATGAATTTAAAACTCCTTATGATTGCATAAGCACTCTGATTGACGTTGTTTCCAAAAACGGAATGCTTCTTCTCAACGTCGGCCCCAAGGCGGACGGCACCTTAACAGAGGAGGAAACCGCAGTGCTTCAGGGCATTGGCGAATGGCTTTCGGTTAACGGAGAGGGCATTTATGAAACAATTCCTTATAAGTTTTATAAAGAGGGCGAGCACGCTGCTTCCTCGGGCATGTTCTCCGAGGGCAGCGTGGAGTATGATGAGCACGACTTCCGTTTTACATACAAGGACGGTTGCATTTATGCCTTCCAGATGAAGCCCTCAAAGGAGGTTAAGCTTACCTCCTTCTACACCAACAAGTGCGGAATTTGCATTGATAACGTTGAGCTTCTCGGCGGCAATGTTGAAAGCTTTACCTGCAATGCAGACGGACTGTCAATCACTTGCAAGGAGGAACCAAAAACAAACCTCCCGCAGTGCTTCAAAATCACACTTGCATAAAGAAAAGGGCTGTTCAAAAAGAGCAGTCCTTTTTCGTAGGGGATGGCGTCCTCGGCGTTCCGAGTTAAAGCTTGTTAATCGCATTTAATACCCGCTTTTTGTCCGCGCTCCAGAGCGGGGCAAGGAGGTCGCGCTTCGCTCCGTCGCCCGTAAGGCGGTGAATAACGATATTTTCCGGTATTATTTCAAGCGACGCCTTAATAATTTCAAGGTATTCATCAAATGTAAGCATCTCAAATTTGCCCGCCTCGTAGTCCTTTGCAAGGCCGGTGCCCTTCAGCACATGCAGCAGCTGCAGCTTAATACCGTCCGTGCCCCTATCGCACACATATTTTACGCTCTCAAGCATTTCCTCTTTGCTCTCTTTGGGCAAGCCGATAATTAAATGTGTAACTACGTTTATACCAATTTTGTGAAGATTATTCACAGCGTTGTCATAAACCTCCAGCTCATATCCGCGCCGAATGTAATCGGCGCTTTTTTTATGAATTGTCTGCAGGCCAAGCTCAACAAAAACCGGCTTTTCCTTGTTGATTTCGTCAAGCAGCGCCAGCACGTCATCAGCCAGGCAGTCGGGGCGCGTTGCTATTGAAAGCGCAACGATATCGGGGTGCTCAAGCGCCTCAAAATACTTTGCCCTCAAATCCTCAATTGGCGCATAAGTGTTTGTAAAGGCCTGGAAATAGGCAATATATTTTCCGCTTTTGATTTTTCCCGCAACTCTTGCCTTGCCCCTCTCAATCTGTTCGGTTACCGTAAGGCTTCTGCTCTCAGCAAAATCGCCGCTGCCGCCCGCAGAGCAGAATATGCAGCCGCCGGTGCCGAGCGTTCCGTCGCGGTTGGGGCAGGTGAAGCCTGCGTCAAGGCTGATTTTATAAACCTTGCAGCCAAAGGTGTCTTTTAAATATTGATTAAAACTATAATATTTCATTTGCTATTCTGAAAAATTCATCCTTATTATTACCGTTTGCGCAGTAGTAGGAGGCAACGGTGTTCAGCTCAATTTCGCCGCCGTCAAGCGTGCCGCAAAGGCCTCCCGCCTCCTTAAGAATAAGCGTTGCCCCCGCAATATCCCACGGGCGCAGGATAAGCTCGTAAAACAAATCGGCCTTTCCTGCGGCAACATAGCAAATGTCAAGCGCAGCAGAGCCGCCTCTTCTCACCTCAATGCAGTTATAAAACACCTGCTCGGTCAGCCTGAAGGTCTGCACCGCAAGCTCGTGCTCGTATGGGCAGGTGCCGAAAAGGACTAAGCTGTGCTCCAGATCGCAGTCGGAAACGTGAATGGGCTTGCCGTTAAGAAATGCTCCCTTGCCTTTTTCGGCATAATAAATGTTATCTAAATCAGGGTCCATAACACAGCCGATAATCAGCTTCTTATCCTTTGCAAGGCCAACGCTGATGGCGCTGTGCTGAAAGCCCTTTATAAAATTCGTCGTACCGTCAATCGGGTCAATAATAAAGCAATATCCGTCTGAAAGCTCCTTGTTTCCTTCGCCCTCCTCGCCAAGAAAACGACAGCCCGGAACGAGAGCCGAAAGCTTTTCAAACAAAAAATCCTGAATCATCTTATCATATTTGGTAACCAGATTAACGCTGCTGCCCTTGTCCTCAATTCCTAAATCCTTGCCGGCGCTTTTATATATTTCTCCGGCCTCTTTAACGATTTCAACAATCTTTTCAAGCATAATAAAGCCATCCTTTTTCTGTTTTAAGCTATTATTAATTGTATCATAAATTTAAATAATATCAATATAATTTAATATGATAATAACTATTCTAACAATTTTTATTTCTCGCCTTGCGGAGCGCCTCCTGCGCCTTTTAGGCAGGGGAGCAACAACGCTGCCGGGGCGCATTGCGCTTAAGCTCAAACCGAATATTCTTTCATATCTTTCAAAAGATGTCTGCGTGATTATGATAACCGGCACAAACGGCAAAACCACAACCGCCCGAATTGTTGAGCAGGGCTTTAAAAGCAGCGGTAAAAGCTATTTTCTTAATCGTTCCGGTGCAAATCTGATAACCGGAATAACAACGGCTTTTCTTGCAAATTGCAACGCTCTCGGCAAATGCAAAAAGGCCTATGCAATTATTGAATGCGATGAAAACGCCCTAAAAAAGGTAAGCCTTTATGTCAAGGCAAAAATCCTTGTTGTCACCAACGTTTTTCGCGATCAGCTTGATAGGTTCGGAGAGGTTTCTCACACTCTTTCCGCAATTAAAACGGGCGCAGAAAATATGCCGGATTGCCTCCTCGTTCTTAACGCCGATGATCCGCTCACCTTCAGCCTTTCGCGGCTTTCAAATGCCTTTGCTTCTTTCGGAATTGATGTGCCGCTTTCCTTCGGCGGAAGCGAGGATAACAGCTATTGCGTCTTTTGCCGTGCGCCGTATAAATACAGCTTCAGAACTTACAGCCAGCTCGGCGGATTTTTCTGCCCTAAATGCGGCTACAGGCGCAAGGAACCGTCCGCAGTTTGCACGGATATTCTGAGCGAAACCCCGAACGATAGCCATATCCTTGCCAAAATCGGCAGCACTCAGATGTTGCTCAGGGTTAATCTCGGCTCGGTATATAATATCTATAACGCGCTTGCCGCCGCACAGGTGCTTTATTCGCTCGGTTTTTCGCAGCTTGAAATTGAAAATGCGCTTGCCGCTTTTAACGGGGCCTTCGGCCGAATGGAAAGCTTCGGCTCATTGCGGATGCTTTTGGTAAAGAATCCTGCAGGCTTCACTCAAACAATGAATTATATAAATATGCTTGAGGTGAAAAACTTGGTTTTCGTTCTTAACGATAATGATGCGGACGGGCGCGATGTATCCTGGATATGGGATGCAGAGCTTTCAATCAATCCTTCCGTGGAAAATATTTATACTTTCGGTATTCGTTCCGGCGATATGGCGCTCCGACTGAAATATGCCGGATATAAGCCTCAAATCATCAGAAGCTATAAGGAATTCTATGCGCTTTGCGGTGAGGAAAACACCGTCCTTGTGCCGACCTATACGGCAATGATGGCGCTGCGCCCCTTCCTTGCAGAAAAATTTAAAAAGGAGGAATTCTGGCGATGATGCTTAGAATTGCGCATCTGTATCCCGATTTGCTGAATTTATATGGCGATTCGGGCAATTTGCTTTGCCTGAAAAAGCGCCTTGAATGGCGCGGCATTGATTGCAGAATTGATGCGTTGCTTTCGGGGCGCGATTTCTTGTTTGATGATTATGACATTATTTTTATCGGCGGGGGCCAGGATTTTGAGCAGGGCCTTGTGCTTCGTGATCTAACAAGGCGCAAGGTCTTTTCTCTTGCAGATGCTGTTGAGAGCAGCGCGGTCATCCTCGCCGTTTGCGGGGGCTATCAGCTTCTCGGCAAATATTATGAAACGTATAAGGGCGAAAGGCTTGATTTTACGGGTATTCTGGATTTTTACACAATTGGCTCAAAGAAAAGATTAATTGGCAATTATGAGTTTAAAACCTCGGAAAAAATTAAGGTAATCGGCTTTGAAAATCATTCCGGCAAAACTTATCTGGGGCAGGGTGTTTCCCCGCTCGGCAGGGTGATTTTCGGAAACGGAAATAACGGCAGGGATAAAACCGAGGGCGCAAGGTATAAAAACACCTTTTGCACTTATTCTCACGGCCCCNNGGTGCTTCCTAAAAACCCTGATTTCTGTGATTTGCTTCTGAGAAGGGCGCTTGAAAGGAAATATGAAAATGTTTGCCTGGAGCCGCTCGATAATAGCCTTGAACTGCTGGCAAGAAAACAAATCCGGGATTTATATATATAATTTAAAAAAATATTAAATTTTTCCTTGATTTTCACACTTGCCTGTGTTACTATATTTCAGCATAGTCTATAAGTGCGCTTATCGCTATGCAAACCGCACATCGCGTTTTAGCCCCAAGGTTATAAATAGCGGGCTTTGCCATAGGCGCGGTGGAGGTATAACCTAAAAG